>CANBUF010000312.1 GCA_947372575.1 Alcaligenaceae bacterium
CGTGTGGCGATTGCCAGAGCACTGGCGATGCGACCCAAAATATTATTATTTGATGAGCCAACCTCAGCACTGGATCCTGAACTAGTACATGAAGTGCTGGAAGTCATGCAAGCACTCTCTGCTCAAGGGATGACCATGGTCGTGGTCACACATGAAATGCAGTTCGCCCGCGATGTCGCACACCGCGTGATTTTCATGGACGGCGGACACATCATCGAACAAGGCGAACCGAAGCGACTCTTTGTGCAACCTGCTCAGCAGCGCACGAGACAGTTTCTCGCCCATCTGAAGGGATAAAGGAATATCCAGATGCAGCAATCATTCAATCTCGATTTATTGATCAAACACCCGGCCATCATCACTGGAGATCCCCGGCAACCTGTGCTCGAAGATGGCGCAATTGGTATCGTCCATTAAAAAATCGAATTCATCTGCAAGGTTGCTGACTTACCTGAAAACATTCAAGCCACGCGAACCCTATCTTTAAAAGATCGCGTCATCACCCCTGGCCTGATCAATGTGCATACCCATGCGATTCTCTCCATGGTTCGGGGCGTTGCCGAAGACCTGGGATTCGCTCCTGCGTATACACCCGGAATTCCCCATGGACATGATGTCACTCCGGACGAAGCGCGGGCATTAGCCAGACTTGGTGCGCTTGAGGCCATGCAGTTTGGCTCGACACTCATCAATGACTCTTACGTTCATGCAGAACACACGATGCAAGCCATGGCCGAACTTGGCTTGCGCGTCTACTCTTGCGGGCGGATTCATGATGTGGATTTCTCCGGCGTTGCTGATAGTCGCTGGGAGCATTACGACGAAATCGGGGATAAAACCTTAAGTGAAGCACTTGAATTAGCGCAACGCTGGAAAGGAAAATTTAACGGTCGCACCGGCGTGCAATTAGCCGCGCATGCACCAGACACCTGTTCAGATCGATTCCTCAGGCGCATTGCCCAGGCGGCATCCTATTACGACTTACGCGTCACCACCCACCTAGCTCAAAGCAAAACGGAAGTCGCGCAGATTCGACGGCGCTCGAACAAAACGCCTGCCGAATTACTGGAAGATGTCGGCTTACTCAATGATCACCTGACGGCAGCCCACTGTCTGTACATGACAGATAGCGATATCGATCGTGCAGGTCGGGCAGGCATTACTGTGGCACATATTCCAAAAGGAAATGCCACAGGCGGAACAATGGCGCCAACGCCACGCATGCGTGCAGCAGGTGCACACATTGCCTTGGGCACTGACAATATGCATGGGGATATGGTCGAAGTGATGCGCTGGGCACTGGCGATTGGTCGGATTCAGCTTGGACACGTCGCGCCAGACTGGCAGCCAGCTGACGCCCTGCAAATGGCAACCATGAATGGTGCGCGCGCGATGGGACTTGAAGCTAAAATAGGCAGCTTGGAGCCAGGCAAGCAGGCAGATCTCGTTGTGTTTGATTTTCGTCGTGCGCATCTCACCCCGAATGTGAACCCACTGGGTAATATTGTTCACGTCGGACAAGGTCGTGATGTCGAAATCGTCATCGTCGATGGTGAAATCGTAGTGGAAGACGGTACTTCGACGCGTGTCGATGCACAAGAGATTCGCTACGAAGCACAACGAGCAGCGCAAGCGCTATGGGCACGTGCGTCATGAAGGAATAGTAACTATAAATGTATCTAACCCGTTTACACACCCTCGGAATCGTCTTAATCGCTCTGGCGCTCAATCTCATCGCGACGAATATCTCGGCTGCGGCGGACTGGCAGCGCGTCACGCTGGGAGAGGCACCTGAGAATTATGATTTTCCAGTCTATGCGAACCACGATCTGAAGGGAGATCTGTCCAAAATCAGGCAAGTCGTCATGGTCATGCATGGACTACACCGCAACGGCGATCAATACTTTGCAACCGCACAGCGTTTACTCGAACAATCCGGTCGCGACCCGCAAGAAGTCTTACTGATCGCGCCTAACTTTCCCGGCAAGCAGGATCAATCCAAGGGCTTTACCCAAATGCCGCTATGGGGGACACGCGACTGGGCAGCAGGACTTGATGCCCGAGGGGTTGCATTTTCATTAAGTTCCTTCAAAGTCATGGATGATCTTGTGCGCAAAGTGACAGAAAGCCCGGGGTTTGAAGGCGTTGCAACGGTCATTGTTGCGGGACACTCTGCCGGTGGGCAATTCGTGCAGCGCTACGCCGCACTGAACCAGGTAGATGAAACCATCAGAACACGTGGACTGGATCTGCGCTACGTTGTCGCCAACCCCTCATCCTTCCTGTACTTTACTCCCCAGCGACCTGAGGACAAGACCTTTAAGAATTATCCTGTCGAGCAGTGTCCGGACTTTAATCAGTACCGTTATGGGATGGAAAATATGATTCCCTATGCAAAAATCCAAACCAGCCAGGAACAGTTCAAACGCTACTCCCATCGCGCAGTGACCTATCTGATGGGGGGCAATGATACGGATCCGAATCACAAGCTTCTGGATAAAACCTGTCCAGCCCTGGCACAAGGAGCGACAAGATTATCCCGGGCAAAGGCCTATATCCGGTATGAGCGGTTTTTGGTCGGACGGGCCACCAAAATCAATCATCTGGCTTATGAAGTTGAAGATGTCGGACACAACCAAGAAAAAATGTTTGGCTCAAGCTGCGGCATGATGAGCCTGTTCCAGAGCGAAGCGCCTAAAGACTCTCACGCTGCAGCCTGCAAGCCCTACCTGTTTTAGAGCGCGCGTTACTTAGCACCCTGGAATCAAAAAGGACTCTGGCTCCTGACCCAGAGGGAATGCCACCAGATACAAAACAAGAACAACAACGGTTTTGATCGACGTATTCACATCGGGAGCCTGCTGGGGCACCATCTCGCGGGTGGCGTAGCAGATCGACACGCCCAGGGTTTTAAGCTCTGCAAGATACTCCTGGAGCTCGTCATACACATCGAGTTTTTTTAATTCGGAATAGTCAGCAGCGCACTCACGATACTCCCTCGCATAGTCTGTCAACGCCGCGAATACCATATCGGCCTGGAGACCCATTTCGAAGGAGACGCTCCATACATCGGCACGGCTGGCTAGGGCAAGCTCGGCCAGCTCTTGACCGGACGACAAGACGAACGCATCGAGTGCGAGTTGCTCTGAATCAGCAGATCGTGAATCAACAGGGAGTGATTCGAAAGGTGCGGAAGGGGTCATTAATCGATCCTGTTATATACCTGAACGCTATTAGAACTGAAACAAGCCCTCTGCGCTGCGTTCAATACAAATCCAGATAATCAATACTGCCCCTCAAGTCGTATGCGATTTGATCCAGGCTACATAATGATCCATCCAGCCTTGTAAAAACTTATGACTATCTGGACCGATGTTTCCCTCGGCGTCAAACAGACCATCCTTTGCCTGAACAAATACTTCAGGCTGACCGAGGGTGTGCACATCAAGATAAGCAA
>CANBUF010000313.1 GCA_947372575.1 Alcaligenaceae bacterium
AAAGTGCGTCTGAAGGTTTTCAACTTCTAATAAGGCCAAGAGATATCTCCAATCAGCTTGTTTTCGACTTGCGAGGATCCAGCACGTCGCGCGAACCATCACCCATCAGGTTGACAGCCAGCACGGTTACCGACAGGAAAATCGCAGGGAAAAAGATGATGTACGGCTTGATCTGAAAGAGTGTCCGACCATCGGCCATGATGTTGCCCCAGGAGGGAATGATAGGAGGCACACCCGCACCGATAAACGACAGTATCGACTCTGTAATCATGGCCGACGCACAGATATAGGTCGCCTGCACCGTGAGCGGTGCAAGAGTATTAGGCAAAATATGCCGCCAGATCAGCATCGGCATGCGACAGCCGCACGCGATCGCCGCATCCACATAAGCTTGCTCCCTGAGGGACAAGACCACGCCGCGCACCAAGCGCGACACACGCGGAATCTCAGCGATCGTAATTGCAAGCACCACGTTTTCGACGCTGGCTCGCGTCAAGGCCATCAGGGCGATTGCCAACAAGATCGGAGGGACCGACATCAGGCCGTCCATCATGCGCATGATGATCGCATCCGAGCGACGGAAGGTGCCTGAGACCAAACCAATCGCCAGACCAATCACGGAGGCTAACAACGCAACAGCAAAGCCAATCGTCAGTGAGACGCGCGCGCCATAGAGCACCCGCGAATAAATATCGCGACCAAAGGCATCGGTGCCGAACCAGTGCGCAGCGGATGGCTCCAGATTGCGGTTGCGTGGCGCAAGCTGTGTCGGATCGATCGTGGTGATCCAGGGAGCAGCCACGGCGATGAATAACATCACGAGCAGCAGACCGGCACCAAAGGCAATCGTTGGATTATTTAGCAGGAAACCCCACAAGCCTTTGCGATGGCGTCGAGGTTTTAGAATATCCGGTAGTGTGGGGGCCGCAGCAAAACTAGCCATCAATAACGTATCCTAGGATCGACGATTGTGTAGATCACGTCAACGCACAGGTTAACCAACACATACACAAAACTGAACACCACCACGAGCCCCTGAATTAACGGGTAGTCCCGGCGAACGATCGCATCGATGGTTAAACGCCCTAAACCAGGAATGGCGAACACACTCTCCGTTACCACTGCACCGCCAATCAATAAGGCAATGCCGATACCAATGACGGTGACAACGGGGACTGCCGCGTTTTTCAGGGCGTGGATAAACAAAATACCCATTTGTCCCATGCCCTTTGCCTTCGCTGTCCGGATGTAATCCTGCGAGAGCACCTCCAGCATGGTGGCGCGGGTGATTCGTGCAATCAGCGCGATGTACACAAAGCCCAGCGCAATCGACGGCAGCACCAGATGCTCAAACCAAACGCCGAAGCCCTTCTTAAACGATACGTAGCCCTGCACCGGGAACCAGTCCAGTTCAAGGGAAAAGAAAAAGCTCATTAAGTACCCAACCACAAATACCGGAACGGAAAAACCGATCACGGATACCGCCATGATGCATCGGTCGATCCAGGTGCCTGCTTTCCAGGCCGCCAACACACCGATTGGCACAGCCACGGTAATAGCGATGATCAGCGTGAGCACCATCAGTGACAAGGTAGGCTCGATACGCTGACCAATCAGTTCGCTCACTGGCATGCTGGTGAACATCGAGGTGCCCAAATCACCTCGGAGGAGATTAAAAAACCATTCTGAAAATCTAATCAGAAAGGGGCGGTCCAGGCCAAGGCCTGCACGAATTTTTGCGATATCTTCTGCGCTCGCCTGGTCGCCAGCGATCACTACAGCGGGGTCGCCCGGAGCAATGTAGAGCAAGCTGAATACAAACAGGGCAACGATCAGCATGACCGGTATAGTCGCCAGTACCCTGCGAAAAATATAAATAAACATAGTAATGAGTATTCCGTGCCTCTGGATTAGATCCGGATACTGCTTAGGATCACTAGGATCACAGGAGCTGGCGACCGTTTGAGGTGCGCCAGACCTGATCGGCTCAAATCAGAGTTAGGTTTTTTTCACACCACTAAACCAGGGCAAGGGACCGCCCACGATACCGGTGAGATTCTTGCGCCAGGCTTGATGGGAGTAGAAAAATCCTGTCGGAATATAGACAACATCTTCCATTGCAGCCTTGTTGATGCTTGCAATCGCAGTCTTTTCGCCTTCAAGCGATGACGCGTCAAACCATTCATCAACACCTTTCTCGACTGGGGCACTGGTCGGCCAGCCCCACCAGGCCTTCTCACCATTGGCACGTACGCCCACGTTACCCGCGATGTTGGCGCAATCCGAACCAGAGTGCCATGTGTGGAACATGCTCCAACCACCTTGACCTGGCTCACTCTTGGAGGCACGTCGTTGACCGACTGTACCCCAGTCGGTTGCCACAAAGTCTACGTTCATCCCCAGACGCTTAAGTACGTCTGCAGTGATCTCGCCCTGTGCCTTGGTAATCGCGTTGTCCTGTGCAATTACACAAGTCACCGGCTGACCCTTGTAACTGGATTGCGCCAATAGCTTTTTGGCGGCTTCCATTTGCGGACCATTTTTCAGGACATCTCCACCATTTTCTGAATAAACAGTCGTACCGGGGGTAAAGAAACTGGGTAATGTCTTCCACAGACTGGTGTCGGAGCCGGCCACTGCACGCATGTAGTCTTCCTGACTAATAGCCATCTGGACGGCACGGCGAACCAGCACATCGTTAAATGGTGCATGCAAGTGATTCATTCGGAATGAACCGACATTGCCCAGTGGATCGGCAATATCAACAGCAATGTTGCGATTTTTCTTGAGCAACGGAATCAGGTCCGGCAAAGGAGTCTCCCACCAGTCCACTTCTCCACTCTGCAGAGCGGCCGAAGCCGTTGCCGGATCCGGCATCACAATCCATTCAATGCGATCAAAATTAATGGCCTTGCTACCTGACATCCAGTTCGAAGGTTCATTGCGCGGGTTGTAGCCATCAAACCGCTCAAATACGGCGAGAGCACCCGGCTTCCATTCGTTGCGCGCGAATCGCATGGGACCTGAACCGACGTACTCTTCGATTTGCTTGAAAGGATCTGTCTTGGCGATGCGCTCGGGCATGATGAAGCAGCATGGCGTACCGGCTTTACCCAAGGCTAAAAGCATCTTTGGGTACGGTTTGGAAAGCACCCACTTAAAAGTCGTGTCGTTGACTACTACCAGCTCTTTCTGGAGTCCCTTTAGCATCAAGCCCATGGGGTCGCGTGCAGACCAGCGGGCGATACTTGCGACACAATCGGCGGCGCGCACAGGCTCGCCATCGTGGAATTTCATGCCAGGGCGAAGTTTGAATGTCCAGGTCAGCCCATCGGAGGAGACTTCTTCGCTCTCAATCATCTGACGCTTGGGCTCTAGCTTGTCATCGATGCCATAAAGCGTATCCCACACCAGCTGGGAAGCATTGCGCACCACATACTGCGAGCCCCATATTG
>CANBUF010000314.1 GCA_947372575.1 Alcaligenaceae bacterium
GGAGCAGCGGCCACAGCAGCAGCTGCTGCTGACACGCCAAACTTCTCTTCCATTTCTTTGATCAGTTCTGACAGTTCCAGCACGGTCATGCTTGCAACTGCTTCGAGGATTTCAGCTTTGTTAGCCATTTGTAGAACTCCAATAATATTAATTAACCAGGGGTTGGTATCGCTTGTCGTTCAATGAAAGTCCAGAAACTGCTTATGCAGCCTCTTTTTGGTCGCGCACGGCTGCGAGGCCACGTACGAACTTGGTTGGAATTTCGTTGAGGGTACGTACAAACGTCGCGATCGGGGCTTGCATCGTGCCAAGCAGTTTTGAAAGCAACTCTTCGCGCGAAGGCATCGTGGCAAGAGCCTTAACACCTTCAATGTCAAGAACGCTATTGGGTAATGACCCAGCCTTGATGACGAGCTTGTCGTTGGTTTTCGCAAATGCTGAAAGCACTTTTGCAGCGTTGACCGGATCGGCACTAATGCCATAGATCAGTGGACCGGTAAGCTTTGCAGATAACGCCTCGAAAGGTGTTCCTGCAATCGCGCGGCGTGCCAGTGAGTTTTTGAGGACTCGAAGGTACACACCCGATTCACGCGCCGTTTTGCGCAGTACGGTGACAGAGGCGACGTCCAGACCACGGTACTCTGCAACCACAATCGATTGAGCCGTCGCGACTTGAGTCGTGACTTCTTCGATTACGATCGCTTTCTCTTGACGATTGAGACTCACGGTTTGAACACTCCATCATAAGATGCTTGGGAAAATTCCCTTGCATCAACCGAATGCGGCGATCCTGGATGAGTTCTGTACTAGAAATCTTCCAAGGGCGCCGTCTACGCTGGAATCAGAAACAACCTGAGATTAAGCATTGGTGGCTGGATGGAAGGATTCCATCTGACCCGCCGCTGCTCCAGCGGTCTTTGACAGCAACACCCGGATATGTCCGGGTGCAGCCCAAAGTCTTGTAATTCCAACAGTTGCTATTAAGCGCCTGTCAGTGAAGCTATTTCGACGCGCGCACCGCCACCCATTGTGGATGACACGGCAAGCTTGCGAAGATAAATACCTTTTGATGCGGTAGGACGGGCTTTTTGCAAAGCATCCACAAGTGCGACCAGATTGCTCTGAAGCTGAGGGATACCAAAAGAAGCGCGACCGATTGTGGCGTGCACAATACCGGCTTTATCTGTACGGTACTGAACCTGACCAGCTTTAGCATTTTTGACAGCTTGTGCAACATCAGGTGTCACCGTGCCAACCTTTGGGTTTGGCATCAGGCCGCGAGGTCCAAGAATCTGGCCCAGTGTACCTACGATACGCATCGTATCGGGTGAAGCGATAACGACGTCGAAATTGAACACACCGGCCTTGATTTGTTCTGCCAGGTCTTCCATACCGACGATATCAGCACCTGCGGCTTTCGCTTGTTCAGCTTTGTCACCCTGTGCAAATACAGCTACGCGCACGGTCTTGCCTGTACCTGCTGGCAAAACAACTGAGCCACGAACGAGCTGATCTGATTTTTTTGGGTCAATTCCAAGCTGTACAGCAATATCGATAGACTCATCGAATTTTGCTGTGGCACATTCTTTAACGAGTGTGATAGCTTCTGTGACGGGATACATTTTTTCGCGATCGATCTTTGTGGCGATCGCTGCTGCGCGTTTGGATAATTTTGCCATGATCAAAGACCCTCTACCGTGATGCCCATACTGCGAGCGCTACCAGCGATGGTACGCACTGCTGCGTCGAGGTCAGCTGCCGTGAGGTCAGGTGCCTTGGCTTTTGCGATTTCTTCTGCTTGAGCACGTGTCAGTTTACCGACTTTGTCGGTATGTGGACGTGCTGAACCTTTTTGTAAACCAGCGGCTTTCTTGATCAGAATTGACGCTGGTGGCGTTTTCATGATGAAGGTGAAGCTCTTGTCGGCAAAGGCAGTAATGACCACTGGAATCGGCAGACCTGGCTCGAGGCCCTGGGTCTTGGCGTTGAACGCCTTGCAAAATTCCATGATGTTCAAACCGCGCTGACCCAGCGCTGGACCGATTGGTGGTGATGGGTTAGCTTTACCAGCTGGTACTTGCAGCTTGATGAAGCCGACGATTTTCTTCGCCATGCTTTTCTCCTTATGGGTTCATGCGCGCATGCCAATTGGCAATGTGCTCCCCAGGGTTAAAAAATTAAGTCTTTTCGACTTGACTGAAATCTAATTCAACAGGGGTTGCACGACCAAAAATTGCAACCGATACACGCACCTTGCTTTTCTCGTAGTTGACTTCTTCGACGTTGCCGTTGAAGTCTGCAAATGGGCCGTCTTTGACACGAACCAGTTCGCCCACTTCGAAAAGTACTTTTGGACGTGGTTTTTCAACCCCTTCTTCCATTTGTGACATGATCTTTGCCACTTCCTTTTCGGAAATGGGAGTAGGCCGGTTACCCGATCCACCCAAAAAGCCTGTCACACGTGGTGTATTTTTAATAACGTGCCAAGTCTCGTCCGTCAGATCCATCTCAACCAGAACATAACCTGGGAAAATTCTTCTTTCGGAAATTGACTTCTGACCACCTTTGATCTCGACGACTTCTTCTGAAGGTACGAGTACCTTACCGAAAGAAGTCTGGAGACCTGCACGCTCGATTCGCTCAAGCATGGCCTTATGTACACTTTTTTCCATGCCGGAATAGACATGAACGACATACCAACGTTTACTCATGGATCGTCCTTGTTATTTCCAGCCAAGCAGCACAGCGAACAGCAACCACTCAACAAGCTTGTCAAGTATCCAGAGAAATAAACCCGTGATTGATACAAAGGCAAACACAATGCCTGTCATCTGCACGGTTTCTTTGCGTGTTGGCCAAGAGACTCGTTTAACTTCGTTATAAGATTCGTGCGCAAATGCAATCGTTCGACGGCCTGGCTCGCTTGACCATGCAATCAAGGCGGCCAGTATTAAGCTGACTACGAAAATTGCAATACGTGCGACCATTGGCAGCTTGGATTCAAATACTGAGAATCCAACGATGCCTGCAATGATGACAAGCACTGACAAACCGAGTTTGATCCGGTCCATCGTGTTTGTAACTGTTACGATCGATGTATTAGACATTTTTTAGCGCGAGCACACAAAAAAGGTGCAACTCACAGTTTTTTATTTCGGCGGTGGCAGGGGCGGAGGGCCTCGAACCCCCAACCTTCGGTTTTGGAGACCGACGCTCTGCCAATTGAGCTACGCCCCTATTCCTGCACTGCTAAAAAAGGCAGGCACCCTCACGGGGCCCGCCCTTACTTAATAAAATTACTTCAGAATTTTTGCAACGACGCCGGCGCCAACAGTACGGCCACCTTCACGAATTGCAAAACGCAGACCTTCTTCCATGGCGATAGGTGCCAACAGTTTGATGGTCATTGCGACGTTATCACCTGGCAGAACCATTTCTTTG
>CANBUF010000315.1 GCA_947372575.1 Alcaligenaceae bacterium
TGATTTGGGGCTATCGCTACATGAAGCCGGGTAGCGATGCGGCCATGATGTACATCTACATGGGCATAGATGGCACGATGATGACGCACTATATATCATTGCCAGATCCTGATCGTAACGAAGAAGTGATGGGCGGCGGTCATTAATACCTGGTGACTGTCTTGACGAGTCGTTTATCCAAACTCTTTACCCTTTCTCATATTTCGTCAGGGTTCATCGCCGTGCTGGTGGGCTATACCAGTTCGGCAGCCATTGTGTTTCAGGCGGCAAACGCAGCGGGTGCCACACAGGCTGAGATTTCTTCCTGGCTCTGGGCGCTTGGTATCGGCATGGGGTTGACCTGCATTGGTTTGTCGCTGTATTTTCGCAGCCCAATCCTGACCGCCTGGTCCACACCGGGTGCGGCTTTGTTGATCACAGGGCTGGCGGGTTTGCCGATGTCGGAGGCGATTGGTATTTTTCTGTTTAATTCACTTCTCATCACGATTGCAGGCTTTTCCGGCTGGTTTGATCGCCTCATGCGACATGTACCCAAGTCACTCGCCGCGGCGATGCTTGCGGGAGTTTTGTTGCGTTTTGGACTGGATGTGTTTCAGGTCTTACCCACACAAGGTTTATTGGTTGGGCTGATGGTTGCCTGCTATCTGATTGGCCGGCGTTTCTTTGCTCTCTATGCTGTTCCTCTGACTTTTATTCTCGGTTTGTTGGTGGCCAGTTCACAGGGACTCCTTGCTTTTGAGGCCGTGAAAGTTGGCTTTGCCCAGCCTATGTTGATGTCCCCAACGTTTGTCTGGTCGACGCTGATCGGAGTGGGTATTCCGCTTTTTGTCGTGACGATGGCTTCGCAAAATGTCCCCGGACTAGCGGTCTTGCGCGCCAATGGCTACACCACACCGGCCTCGCCCTTGATCGGTTGGACAGGGCTGACAGGGTTGTTGCTTGGACCTTTTGGTGGATTTTCATTTAATCTGGCGGCGATCACTGCTGCAATATGCATGAGCAAAGATGCAGACCCGGATCCCAAGCGCCGTTATCTGGCGGCTGTCTGGGCGGGTATGTTTTATCTCATGATCGGTATTTTCGGTGCAACGGTTGTCAGCATCTTTGCAGCCTTTCCACGCGCGTTGATCGTGACGATTGCGGGACTGGCTCTGCTTGGTACCATCGGTAACGGACTCGCCGGCGCACTTGCGGACGAAAAAGAACGCGAAGCCGCGTTAATCACTTTTCTGGTCACTGCTTCGGGACTCGTGATGTTTGGAATTGGCAGTGCGTTCTGGGGATTGATTCTCGGCTTGGTTACGGCCTGGTTGAATCGGCGCCAATAACTCAGCACATCGATCTGTTGAATAATTTGAGTAAAAAATATCCCGCATCGCAACCGCATGCGGGATATTTTTTAGATGTATCCCTTGAGTGAAGAAACATCAACAGCAGGGCTTAATCGTGCAAGTGCATCAACGCTTTGCTCAGGTCGTTTGCAGCCATCTGGGTGTAATCCTTATTGATTTCCTTCACGATCTTGGCCGCCAGCGAGGCGGGCATATGCAGGCGCAAGTCACCCAGTGCTGAGGGTGATGCGATCAGCACCAACTCAGCGCATTGACCTGACTGGACGTCGGAAGCCAAACCATCAGCAAGCTGTTTTAAGAAGTTATGCTTGCCTGCTGCCTGGAGATCCTTTGGCTCTTCGGAGGACTTGTTGTGTCCCTGTGCGCCGATCGCATGAGCAGTATTGTCATGTGCATCATCGGGCTTGCGGGCATTGTGCTGGTCAACCGCGCGTAAAAGTTTGAGACTGATCTCTCCGATTTCACCAATGTTTTCAAAAATGTTGGCACGGCCACCGTCTGCGACGACAACCCATGCTTTTCTGGAAATAATCATATTTGGCTCCTGGTTGTTAAAGGAAAGCCAGTGAATGGCTTGGCCTCATTTGTCTAATCCTACCCCTAATTAGCAAGGAATTCCGATAAACATCCCTATAATCAAAACAGATCCTTAATCCAGATCAAATTCACTGTAATTAAATGCAGCGCGGGTGGTTGCTTGTTTGTTTAAGATACGCATATGCCATTTCAGACCTTAAATCGGTTGACCAACATTCGGCGCAGACCGCGTGCGAACTATCAGTTGGGTGCGTATCTGGCTTTTGTCGCCGGCGCGGTGAATGCGGGGGGCTTTCTGGCCATCAGTCAATACACCTCGCATATGACTGGCATTATCTCGAGCATTGGCGATCACGTGGCGTTGAGTAATGTGATCCCCGTGCTAGGAGGGTTGTCGCTGCTGGCTGCCTTTGTCGGGGGAGCGATTATGACGGCCCTGCTGGTTAATTGGGGCCGCAGACACAAGATCCATAGCGAAATCGCATTGCCTCTTTTGCTTGAGGCGATGGTCTTGCTATTGTTTGGGTTGCTCGGTGCTTATTTACATCTTTATAAACCACTCACCATCCCCATGATCGCTTTGTTGCTATGCTTTGTGATGGGGCTTCAGAATGCGATTATGACCAATATTTCGCGAGCGGAAATCCGGACGACCCATATGACAGGAGTCGTAACAGATATCGGCCTTGAACTAGGCAGGTTGATGTATTGGAATCACTCCAAGGAAGGTAATAAGATACATCTGGTTGTGGCCAATCGCAACAAGCTTAAAGCACACCTGCTGATTTTCAGCATGTTTTTGTTTGGTGGGATTGTCGGAGCGATCAGCTTTAAAAAGACAGGTTATATCTCGGTCGTACCGATTTCGATTTCTCTTGTTGCCATATCTGCCTTGCAGATTTACAGGGATCTAAAGCGACTATTTAAACTGCATTGGCGGCGAAAGCGTATGGCCACGACTACACAATAAATCCAGAAATACAGGAAAAAAATGAAATTAGATAAGCGAATTACGAATCGTGAATTCAAACTCCTGATTAATCCAGAAGGCCTGGATCGACGCAGCAAAATTGATCAGTTGAGTAATCTGTTGGTCGCTTTTTGTAAAAAAGCCGAAGTTGAATTTTTTCATCTCGACAACGCCAACACG
The DNA here is from genome assembly GCA_947372575.1 of Alcaligenaceae bacterium. The sequence continues at coordinate 3,040 of CANBUF010000315.1, forward strand.
GGCTTACGTAACGTGTATTTTTATGACACGCCTGGTGAGCATTTCAGACAAAACAACCTGATTTTGCGTGTGCGTGAGTCTCGCCAGAATGTCTGGGTTGATGACTGGTGCGAGGTCACAATGAAGTGCCGGGCACAGACACTGAAGAATTCGTTGATGGTTACTCCTAAACCGGCGACTCCACACAAAGCTCGCTTGCGCCTCAAAGAAGAAATCCTTCGTGGCGACGGATTTGGTACGTCACGTACGATTTATTCAAATAACGCCATCATGGATACGGTGCCTGTCGATCAGATCTTTGAGCGGAGCATGGGGAGCGTATTGAAGTTTTTCCCGAGTATCAATGTCATTGATGCTAACGAGAATTTGCCTGTCCGTATAGTCGGAGGGCGAACCA
>CANBUF010000316.1 GCA_947372575.1 Alcaligenaceae bacterium
GCAGGGCCTTGTGTGATCGAGTCGCGCCAGATGGCGTTTGATACAGCTGGCCAGTTGCGCGAAATCACTTCGGCACTGGGCATTCCCTTTATCTACAAAAGCTCTTTTGATAAGGCGAACCGTAGTTCTGGGACGTCGTATCGAGGCCCGGGCATGGACGAGGGGCTTCAAATTCTCGCCGACGTGCGAGCCGAACTCCAGGTTCCAGTCCTCACAGATATCCACGATAAGGATCAGGTTCAAGCGGTGGCTGCGGTCGTCGATGTATTGCAGACTCCTGCTTTTTTGTGCCGGCAGACCGATTTTATCCAGGCCTGTGCCGCAAGCGGCAAGCCCGTCAATATCAAAAAGGGGCAGTTCCTCGCTCCGCACGATATGGTGCATGTCGTTAACAAAGCGCGTCAGGCAGCCGTTCAAGCCGGCGTCGCGCCAGACATTATGGTGTGCGAGCGTGGCGTATCCTTTGGCTATAACAACTTAGTCTCAGACATGCGCTCACTTGCGATCATGCGCGAGACCGATTGTCCGGTCGTCTTTGATGCCACCCATTCTGTTCAGTTACCCGGTGGTCAGGGTGCGTCTTCCGGAGGTCAACGCGAGTTTGTGCCAGTTCTGGCGCGCGCAGCTGTGGCCGCAGGTGTGGCTGGTCTTTTTATGGAAACCCATCCTGACCCCTCTAAAGCGATGTCTGATGGACCCAACGCTGTGCCGCTGGGTCGCATGAAAGAGTTGCTTGAGACCTTGATTGATCTCGATCGCGTGGTCAAGCGCCGTGGGTTTCTCGAAGCCAGCTTTTAACGATTTCAACGAATCTTTTATTTTTCAGGAAACATAGAAATGAGTGCAATCGTAGACATTATTGGTCGTGAAATTCTCGACTCACGTGGTAATCCGACTGTCGAATGCGACGTGTTGCTTGAATCAGGCGCGATGGGTCGTGCCTCGGTTCCTTCAGGTGCCTCAACAGGTAGCCGCGAAGCAATCGAATTGCGTGACGGTGACAAGTCCCGCTACCTTGGTAAAGGTGTGTTGCGCGCAGTTGAGAATTTGAATACCGAAATCTCCGAAGCCCTGATGGGGCTTGATGCTCAGGAACAAACCTTTCTCGACCGGACGATGATTGAGCTCGACGGCACCGAAGGTAAATCCCGACTGGGTGCCAACGCCATTCTGGCTGCCAGCATGGCGGTTGCCCGCGCAGCGGCAGACGAGTCCGGCCTGTCGCTTTACCGCTATTTTGGTGGCAGTGGCCCGATGAGCATGCCAGTCCCCATGATGAACGTGATCAACGGTGGTGCGCACGCTAACAACACGCTCGATCTCCAGGAACTGATGATTTTGCCGATTGGTGCGACGAGTTTTCGTCAGGCCATGCAAATGGGAGCAGAGACTTTTCATGCACTGAAAAAACTCATCAATGATGCAGGTATGTCCACTGCAGTGGGTGACGAAGGTGGCTTTGCACCCAACGTCCCTAATCACGAGGCCGCGATTCAGTTGATCTTGCGTGCAATCGAAAACGCCGGCTATGAGCCAGGCACGCAAATTGCGTTGGGTCTGGATTGTGCGGCCTCAGAGTTCTACCGCGACGGCAAGTACAAGCTGGATGGTGAGGGTGGAATTGCCTTGTCCTCACAGGAATTCGCCAATCTGCTGGCAACCTGGTGTGACAAATATCCCATTATCTCGATCGAAGACGGCATGGCCGAAAACGACTGGGATGGCTGGAAACTCCTGACCGAGCAGCTCGGACGCAAAATCCAGCTGGTAGGTGATGACTTGTTTGTCACCAACACCAAAATCCTCAAGCAAGGGATTGATCAGGGCATTGCAAACTCCATTCTGATCAAGATCAATCAGATCGGCACACTGACAGAAACCTTTGCTGCGATTGAGATGGCCAAACGTGCGGGTTACACCTCAGTCGTGTCACATCGCTCCGGTGAGACAGAGGACTCGACAATTGCTGATATCGCTGTGGCAACCAATGCCATGCAAATCAAGACGGGCTCCTTGTCACGTTCGGACCGTATGGCAAAGTACAACCAGTTACTGCGTATCGAAGAAGAGCTTGCCGAGGTCGCAACGTATCCAGGTCGGGATGCTTTCTTTAACCTGCGCTAACATCACATCACGTGCATGATGGATGCGGCGCGTTGCCGCATCCCACTGATAACTGAAATGCTATGCGTTTACTGCTCTTGCTCCTGGTTGCACTTGTCACTCTGATCCAGTATCCCTTGTGGGTAGGGCGGGGTGGCTGGCTGGCGGTCTGGGATATGCAGGAGCAGGTTGCTTCGCAGCGCAACATCAACGAAGGCTTGCGTGCCCGAAACCAGGCATTGACGGCTGAAGTCGAGGATCTGCGCAATGGAACTGAGGCCTCTGAGGAACGTGCCCGTGCAGAGCTGAGCATGATCAGGCAGGCTGAGTTGTTCGTGCAGATCCTGCCACCTGATGTCAAAGCGCCTGAACCCAAACCTTCGCAGCTCAAGCCTGGCGCTAAGCCAGTTGTTTCAGTGGTACCTGCAGCGCCCGCCAAAACTACCAAGCCTGCAGCAAGTGCTCCAGCTCCCAAGCCCGTAGTCAGTGCCACAGGAAAACCGGTCACACCGTCTACAGTTAAAGCTCCTGCAGCAACACCTGCGACGACATCATCTACTACACCTGCAGCTACATCTGCCACTTCACCTGCCACTGCACCAGCTTCCACAACAGCAAAAGTACCGTCTCGCACGCAATAATTTTGCTTCATCCAATGTGTAGAGTAAAGACCTCAGATTATTGGCAGCACAGTAAACCTCCACATAATTCTGGATCAATTGCAGGGACCTGAGTCGGTTCTTGTTCTTTTTGTATGTCGTGATTGGTATCTGTTGCTTGTGAGTGAACGCGTGATGAAACTGGCGCTGTAGCAGCAATAGGAGTGCTCTCGGTAACAGCGGTAATCGCAATGTCCGCGGTACCCACAGTACCCACAGTACCCACAGTACCCATATTCATCGCAGTGCTTGGGATCACTCCATTAACTGAGGGCCTGAATGCGCGAAGCTCCACTCCAGCGCGAACATGTCGCTCGTGCCTGAACTTGCGTGCGGAGTCTGTTGTGCCGCTTGAGTCTGTATCGGACGACCGCCGTCTCTGGACGGCAGGCTGGATTTTCAATACTTGTTCTGTGCCCTCTGCCTGCGATGCAATGGGATGACTTTGCATCATCATTCCTTGTTCAAGTACCACAGCGAACAAACCGTGTTGCCAGGCTTGTCCTACCCGATCCTCACGATTGTGTCCGAGTTGCCCAAGTATCCTGAGGATCGCGCCTACTCCTGGTACTTTGGGCGGGTACAGATATGTCAGACGCAATTGCAGGGTATTGGCCTCATAAATATTCTGACCTGAGCGCGGACCACGTCCTGCCTCCCAGCCCG
>CANBUF010000317.1 GCA_947372575.1 Alcaligenaceae bacterium
CACTGCCAACTACCAGCACCAGGTCACACTCAAGCGCCATGATTTTGACTGCATCCTGGCGGTTTTGTGTGGCGTAACAAATATCGCTTTTCTTGGGTTCTGCAATCGTAGGAAAACGCTTTTTTAAAGCATTTGAGACTGCAGCTGCATCATCAACGGAGAGTGTCGTTTGGGTCACAAACGCCAGATGATCGGGCTGTTGAACGACAAGGCTTTCAACATCCTGGACCGTCTCAACGAGATACATTCCATCCTGTGCCTGTCCGAGCGTCCCCTCGACTTCCGGGTGCCCTTTATGGCCAATCATGATGATCTCGCGTCCTGCGGCACGCATGCGTGCGACCTCGATGTGTACTTTAGTCACAAGGGGACAGGTTGCATCAAACACCTGCAGACCACGTGCCTCAGCTTCCTGGCGGACTGCTTTGGAGACACCGTGGGCAGAAAACACAACAATGCCTCCGGCAGGTGCCTGATCCAGCTCATCGATAAAAACCGCGCCTTTGTTACGCAGGTCTTGCACCACAAACCGGTTGTGAACGATTTCGTGACGGACATAGATTGGCGCACCATGCAACTCCAGCGCACGCTCGACGATATCAATCGCGCGATCGACTCCTGCACAGAAGCCGCGAGGCTGTGCGAGCAAAATTTCGGCGCCTGCGCCAGAATGGGGCACAGCAGTCATTACAGCACCCCAAGTAAATCAACATCGACACGCAGGGTCAGACCGGCAAGCGGATGATTGAAATCAAACAATGCAGTCTCCTCGTTAATTTCTTTTAGGACACCGGAATAGCGACCACCATTCGGAGCTGAAAACTCAACCATATCGCCTGGTGTAAAGGGCGTGTCGGGCTCGGCATGCTCGTTGAGCATCGCGCGCGTCACACGCTGGATGAGTTCAGGATTGCGCTCACCATAGGCCTCGTCAGGACTCAGCGTGTAACTGAAGCAATCACCTTCGGGGTGACCGATCAGCGGCGCCTCCATACTGGGCGACCATTGCCCACTGTTGAGTTGCAGCGTGCCGGGACGGCCTTCAAACGTATCGATGAAGGCTGAACCTGCGGCTGCACCGCTTAGAATCACAATCCGGTAATGCAAAGTGAGGTAGGAGTCCGCACGGACAACGGGTGGAATTAAATGGGCTTGGTCAGTCAAAATCTGTCACCGTAGATAACTTGCTAAACCCCTATTCTAGAGCCTTTCAAGATGACACTGTGCAATATCCTGCCCCCAGGGCAACGTCCCCGCGAACGCCTGCTGCGACACGGCGCCGCAGCACTGACCAGCGCCGAGCTGCTGGCACTCATGATCGGGACCGGCACACGTGGCCAGAATGCCCTGGCACTGGCTGAGCACTTACTGGAGCATTTTGGTGGGGTGCGCCCATTGCTCGCCGCACGGACGGAGGAGCTCAGGGGTATTCACGGACTCGGCGATGCCAAAATCTGTCAGTTAGTTGCCATTCTGGCTTTGGCTAAGCGCGCTCTGGAGGAGGAACTCAGACGTGAATGCACGCTGCAGGTACCTGAGCAGGTCAAGGCATATTGTGCGGCACTGCTGGGCCATGAGCCCATTGAATATTGCATGGCCTTGTTCCTGGACAATCAGTACAGGCTCATCTGCAGTGAGGAAATTTCGCGCGGCACACTCACACAAACCTCAATTTACCCACGTGAAGTCGTCAAAGCCGGCCTGACCCATCATGCCGCAGCCATTATTCTGGCGCACAACCATCCTTCGGGTCTGGCCGAGCCGAGCGCGGCAGACATTCATCTGACGCGCCAGCTCAAACAATCACTTGCTATGGTCGATATCACCCTGCTTGATCATTTGATCGTGGCCGCGAACAAAGTCGTATCACTGGCCGAGCTGGGTCATATCTAAACTCAGGCACGCTCGAAAATTGCAGCGATACCCTGTCCGCCACCAATACACATGGTCACCAGAGCGTAGCGACCACCCGTGCGATGCAGTTCATAGATGGCTTTGGTCGTGACAATTGCGCCTGTCGCCCCAATCGGGTGCCCCAAGGAAATTCCACTGCCGTTTGGGTTGAGACGGGCTGCGTCGAGCTTAAGCTCTTTTGCGACTGCACACGCCTGGGCAGCAAAGGCTTCGTTGGCTTCGATCACATCCATCTGGTCAATCGTCAGTCCTGCGCGCTTGAGCACGGCCTGGGTAGCAGGCACGGGACCAATACCCATGATTTTAGGATCGACTCCGGCGTGGGCATACGCCACCAGACGGGCGAGAGGCTTGGCACCGCTTGATTTAAGCGCATCGCCACTCATCATCAACACGGCAGCTGCGCCATCATTGATGCCCGAGGCATTACCAGCCGTGACAGTGCCGTTTTCTTTGACGAAGACAGCGCGCAAGCCAGCCAGGCTCTCAGCGGTGATATCACGACGTGGATGCTCATCGACTTTAAACTGGACCTCGCCCTTACGGGTTTTGATGACTACAGGGACGATTTGCTCATTAAAGTAGCCGTTGTCCTGTGCCTGCGCGGCACGACGGTGCGATTCCAATGCCAGGCTATCCTGGTCAGCACGGGAAATACCAAACTGGTTTGCGACGTTTTCTGCAGTGACACCCATATGCATGCGACCAAACGGATCGGTCAAAGCGCCAACCATCATGTCTGATATGGTGCTGTCGCCCATGCGCGAACCAAAGCGCTGCGTCTGGGACAGATAGCCACCGCGACTCATACACTCTGCGCCGCCACCGATCGCCATCTCGGTGTCGCCGAGCATGATCGACTGGGCGCTGGAGATAATCGCCTGCAGGCCTGAACCACACAAACGATTAACGTTAAAGGCAGCCGACGACTGGGGCAAGCCACCATTGAGCGCGACCACACGTGAAAGATACATGTCGCGTGGCTCAGTATGGACTACATGACCGAAGGCCAGGTGTCCGACTTGCTGGCCGTCCACGCCCGAACGCTCAAGCACCGCTTTGACAACCGTCGCACCCAGATCAATTGGGGGGACGTCTTTCAGACCGCCACCAAAATCGCCAATTGCGGTTCTGGCCGCTGCAGTTATGAATACTTCACGCATGGGATGCTCCTAAAAATAGAGTGTTTAGATGTTTTTAGTTATAACTGTGCTGCCATTCTAAGTTATTGCTCTTGTGAGCAGCTTAAGTTAGGCATAAATATTTATCGGTATCAAACGCTAAAGTTTGTTAAAAAAAAACCGTTAACAGTATGCTTATCATTTTTACAACATTTTCAATATATACAAATAATATTTAGTTATTAGCTAATATGCAGCACCCCCCTCCCCCAATCGATACAAATACTAAACAAAACTTATCTCCACCAAAAGCTCCTACTAAGATAACTGCGTTGACCGACACATTGAATAAAAAATCCTCTATATACGATTCTAAAGGCT
>CANBUF010000318.1 GCA_947372575.1 Alcaligenaceae bacterium
GTCACTGGCTGCGTGGGTCGGTGGCTCGTCCGTCATCACTGCGGCCTCACGTGTAACGTTTTGGGGTGTCTTGGCGATGGCTCTGACAACAGGCGTCGGGATGCTTTTTGGGGTATCTGCCTGAGAGCATGGACGAATGGATATGAATAGCTTGTTTCCCCGAGTTCAACCGTACCTGATTGAGGACAATGGGGGTACGATCCTGCCCAAACGCATGTCATCTGGCACCGCATAGCACTTCGACTCGCTGAGCCTGGCACTGTAGAGATGACTGACTTGAGAGAGTATCGCGACTCTGCCAAGCCCCCAGGCGTGGCTGATTAGACCTGGCTGCCGGAGAAGCATTGCCCTGAGGACATGACATCGCAGAGCAAACTCCTGACTTGTTACTCAAACTCGTTTGTGTATTTTTGAATAAAACTGTGATTAGTTACAGCGAATTTTTATCTGTAACCAAACAGATGGATTCTGATTTACAGTTTAAATTATGTTCAAAGCGCCCAAAATGAGACGTCATCACGAGCGTGGCTTTATTGGATTTTCATTCGATAAGCACTTAAATAACAATTGCTTATGCCGAATTTATGGCGGAAGCGGTGAGATTCGAACTCACGGAGGGCGTGAACCCTCGCCGGTTTTCAAGACCGGTGCCTTAAACCGCTCGGCCACGCTTCCTACGGAAAACTGAAGAGATAAAATTCACACTGGATGTTGCCATCCGGTTGAAAAAATATCGAAATATATATTCAGATAATTTCGCGAAGACCGTCATAATAAACGATTATTGAAAACTGTTTTTGGAGTCGCCATGCGCGCTATTGAAATTTCTTGTCCAGGTGGTCCAGAAGTTCTGGTTCCAACCAGCCGTCCTGAGCCTATTCCCGGTAAAGGCGAGGTGCTGATTAAAGTTGTCGCCGCCGGTATTAACCGTCCTGACGTATTCCAGCGCATGGGCAATTACGCTCCACCTCCAGGAACAACTGATCTGCCAGGGCTTGAAGTCTCGGGCGAAATCGTTGGTGGCGATCTGGAGGCTGGTGGTTTTAAAGTTGGTGACAAAGTCTGCGCACTGGTTGCAGGCGGCGGTTATGCCGAGTATTGCGTTGCACCCGTCGAGCAATGCCTGCCGATCCCCGCCGGTTTGTCCATGATTGAGGCTGCAGGCCTGCCTGAGACCTATTTCACAGTCTGGAGCAACGTGTTTGACCGGGGCGGCCTGACAGGCGACGAAACTTTCCTCGTGCATGGTGGCGCCAGCGGCATCGGTACCACGGCCATCCAGCTGGCAACGGCGATGGGACACACAGTCTATGCAACAGCAGGCAGTGACGAGCGCGTGCGTGCGGTCCAAGCCCTGGGTGCCGTCAAGGGTATTAATTACAAGACTCAGGACTATGTCGCTGAAATCAAGGCGTTGACGGGTGGTAAAGGTGTGAATGTCATTCTTGACATGGTTGCAGGCGAATACATCGGCCGTGACATCAAGTGTCTGGCGGATGACGGCCGGATTGTGGTCATTGCGACCCTGGGTGGCAACAAGTCCTTGTTTGATTCAAGCGAACTGATGCGTCGTCGCCTCACGATTACAGGCTCAACACTGCGTCCGCGCTCGGTTGCCTTTAAAGGTGCCATCGCCCGGAATCTGCAGAAACATGTCTGGCCATTGCTGACCGCAGGCAAGATCAAGCCGATCATTTACGCCACCCTGCCACTGGAAGAGGCTGCAAAAGGCCACGCCATGATGGAAGCTGGCGAGCCGATCGGCAAAATCATTATGACCACCTGAGTCTTGGGTTGACTCATCCCCAGGTAATGCCTGACAGCCTTTGTTGGTCGTTCAGGCAAGGGGTTTTCCTAAGAGGGGGCTTACACGTTACAATGCCGGGTTTATCCCGGTTTTGTAATTGTGGTTTGGCTTTCTTGGCATCCGTTGTGCGGGTGCACAACTAATAGGTTCGGATATGGCGACTGATGTTGCAGCAAGTGGTGCGGGTACCCGCACTGGAACGCGCAAGCGTCTGGTGATCGGCAACTGGAAAATGCATGGCAATCTGGCAGATAACGCCAAACTGCTCGCAGCATTGCGCCCGGCTCAATCCTCCGCTCAGGTCGCTGTCTGTGTGCCGTTTCCTTATCTGGCTCAGGTCGCCGAGGTGCTCAAGGGTTCGGCTATCTCTTGGGGCGCACAGGACATCAGCAGTCAAAAACAGGGCGCCTTTACAGGTGAGGTCTCAGGGACCATGCTCAATGATTTTGCCTGTACCTGGGTGCTGGTTGGACATTCAGAGCGGCGTTCGATGCACGCTGAAACAGACCAGCTCGTGGCAGATAAGGCACAGGCTGCGCTGGCAGCTGGCTTGACACCCGTTGTCTGCGTTGGCGAGTCGCTTGCTGAGCGAGATGCTGGTCAGGCGATCTCGGTGATCCAGCGTCAGTTGGCTCCGGTGCTGGCTTTGGGTGTTGATGCGGTTAAGCAGCTTGTTGTAGCCTATGAGCCGGTCTGGGCAATTGGTACGGGTCGTACCGCGTCACCCGAGCAGGCGCAGGAAGTACATGCCGCGATCCGCGCTGCGTTACAGGCGATTGGTGCAGGTCATGTTCAGATTTTGTATGGTGGTAGCGTAAAAGCTGCGAATGCCGCCAGTTTGTTTTCCATGCCAGACATCGACGGTGCGTTGGTGGGTGGTGCCGCTTTAGTTGCTGACGAGTTTCTGGCGATTGCTGCTTAAAGTACTTGCAGCGTTTTTGATCACTCGTCTCTCGTTGATTGTTTAGTTTTCGGAGTATTTCAATGTCCTGGATGTTTACTGTTCTGTTGGTTGTACAGATCCTTTCCTCCTTATCCATCATTTCTCTGGTGCTGTTGCAGCAGGGTAAAGGTGCTGATATGGGTTCGGCTTTTGGTAGTGGCTCCGCCGGTAGTCTGTTCGGCGCAACAGGCGCTGCGAATTTCATGTCGCGAGCAACCAAATGGGCTGCCGTCGTGTTCTTTATTTCGACAATTGGTCTGGCGTATGTTTCCAATCGTGGCGTCAAGGGACAGGACACCGGAATTATGTCCAACTTTTCGCAGACGGCGCCTGTGCCTGTGCCCGTTGGCTCTGCTGTCCCTGGCGTGTTGCCAAGTGCCGTGCCTGGCGCAGGGCCTGCGACTCCTGTCGTGCCTGGCGCATCTGCCGTCCCTGCTGCGGTTCCTGCAGCACCAGCGGCCTCCTCGGTTCCTTCTGCCCCCGCAGTACCAGTCACCAAGTAATTTCTGATCGTCGTGCGCAGATGCCTCATCTTGCGTGCTACAATCTTTGGCTGTTGAAGATTTATAGAAATGCCGTCGTGGTGGAATTGGTAGACACGCTATCTTGAGGGGGTAGTGGCGAAAGCTGTGCGAGTT
>CANBUF010000319.1 GCA_947372575.1 Alcaligenaceae bacterium
CCAGCGAACGGTCGACAACACCGTGCTGATTTCAGATGCAGAGGTCGATGCCTTTTTACGTGACCAACAAGCACGACAAAATGGTGGTCTGGCCAGTCTGTCCCAACCACCGGGTGCGGGTCCCCAGACGGCTGGTCAGCCAATGCCAGGACAGCGTCCTGCAACGCAGCAGCCCCGTGCGCAACAGCCACCTCAGGCTGCACGCCCGAATCAGCCTCCCATTATCGGTTTGTCACAAATCTTGATTCGGGTACCTGAGGGTTCGTCAGCAGAGCAGCAGGCAGCATATCGCGCCCGTGCCCAGGACGCGCTGGCAAGAATCAAGCGCGGTGAGAGCTTTGAAAAAGTTGCTCAGGCGGTATCCGAAGGACCGGAGGCTTCGCGTGGTGGAGACATGGGCGTGCGCCCGGTTCAAGGCTGGCCGGACTTGTTCCTCAACGCGGTGGCCAATGTCAAGGATGGTCAGGTTTCAGGGGTGATTCAGAGCGGCAATGGGTTTCATATTCTAAAAGTGATGGGTCGGGCAGGTGGTGCGCCCGCTCAGGCTCCGGCCGCGCAAGCAGAACCTGCTCAGCCCGCTCAGGCACCCAATGCCGCTAAAGGACAGGGCGCACCTGTTGCAAAACAAGGCCCGATGCCTGTTGAGCAGACACATGCCAAACATATCCTGATTAAAACAAGTCAGGTTGTGACGGATGAACTGGCCAAGCAAAAACTTGTGCAGATTCGTGAACGTCTGGTCGAAGGCAAAGAGTCCTTTGCAGATCTGGCTAAACGCTTCTCAAATGATAGTTCGGCTCCGCAAGGCGGTGACTTGGGTTGGCTCAATCCTGGTGAAACCGTCCCACCTTTCGAAAACGCCATGAACAACTTGAAGGTTGGCGAAGTCAGTCAGCCAGTTCAGTCGCCATTCGGCTGGCATCTGATCGTGGTCCAGGAGCGTCGGACACAGGATATGGCAGAGCAGTTCTTGCGTAATCAGGTGCGTCAACGACTGTTTGCCCAGCGTTCCGAAGCGGCTTTTGAAGTCTGGTTACAACAGATTCGTAATCAGTCGTATATCGACAATCGTCTTGAAAAACGACTCAAGCAGGCGAAGGAATAGTTTGGCGGCGACCCATCAGGCACGTAAGCGTTTCGGCCAGAACTTTCTGGTCGATCAGGCGGTGATCGAGTCTATCGTGCGAGCGATTGCCCCCAAAAAAGGTGACCGACTGATTGAGATTGGACCAGGGCTGTCGGCGTTAACTGCGCCGTTGCTCGAAAAGCTTGATCACTTGACCGTTATTGAAATCGATCGTGATCTTGCAGGGAGATTGAGTGATCGATATCCGCCAGAGCGACTAACGGTCGTGCAGGCCGACGCCTTGCAAACAGATTTCGCAAGCTTTGGTGAAGGTCTGCGCATCGTTGGGAATCTACCCTACAACATTTCCAGCCCTTTGTTGTTTGCGTTAGCTGACTTTGCGGATCACGTGATTGATCAGCATTTTATGTTGCAGCGTGAGGTTGTGGATCGCATGGTTGCAGAACCTGCTGGGTCTGATTACAGCCGCTTGACCGTCATGCTGCAATCACGCTACCGAATGGAAAAACTATTCGATGTTGCACCCACAGCCTTTGATCCTCCGCCGCGCGTGACTTCGTCGATCGTACGCATGATTCCATTGGGACCAGAACGCATGCGCCCCGTTGATCAGACGCTGTTTGCAAAAGTCGTGCAACGAGCATTTTCACAGCGCCGAAAAATGTTACGCGGTGTTATGGGCGAATGGACGGCCTTGATCCCCTGGTCGACGCTCGAAATTGAGCCGACCTGGCGGGCCGAACAAGTCAGCGTGCCTAAGTTTATTGCTCTGACAGACACGCTGTACGCCGCGGGTGTGCGCTGAGCGTTTGCTGTTTACTCAAATGACATGACGTCTGGCTGAAAGCCAGAGACGCATGATGTCGTGAGCGCGATCTTCAAGCAGTGTTGCAGCATGCGCGCACGCCTCTTGAAGCGTACATGGACCCGCAGCAATGCTAAAGGCTGCCTGGATACCCGCGGCATACAGTGCCTGATAGTTCGAGCCGAGTGAACCCGCAATCGCGATCACAGGCACACCCGCCTCACGCGCAATGTGCGCGACACCCATAGGTGTTTTGCCGAGTAAGGTCTGAGCGTCCATGCGACCTTCACCTGTAATGACCAGGCTCGCACCATTGATCGCCTCAGACAGCCCACCAATTTCGGCTACGACTTCTACACCGGGTCTGAAGCGTGCGCCGAGCCATGCATGGGCAGCAAAGCCCAATCCACCAGCCGAGCCTGCTCCTGGCACCTCGCGACTATCCGCGCCGAGGTGGCTGTGGCACACGTCCGCAAAATGACTGAGTGCGGTATCTAATAATTTGATTTGCTCAGGTGTTGCGCCTTTCTGGGGGCCAAAAATGGCAGAAGCTCCCATCTGGCCACATAAGGGATTATTCACATCCGAGGCGATGGTGATCTGGACGTCTTGAAGTCTTGAATCCAGATTGCGCGCATCTATTCTTGCAAGATGTTTAAGGCCGGCTCCACCTGGTGCAATATTTTCGTCCGCATGGTCCAGCAGCCGCATACCAAGCGCTTGCAACATGCCGGCACCTGCATCATTGGTGGCTGAGCCGCCCAGGCCAAGCACAATATGTCTGGCGCCTGCGTCCAGCGCGTGGCATATCAGTTCGCCGACTCCAAAACTGGTTGCCGTCATGGGGTTGCGCAAGGCCGCTGGAATATGTTCGAGTCCTGCCGCCGCAGCCATCTCGATGACCGCAGTGTGATTCGCAAGCCAGCCCCATTCGGCGTCGATCGGTGTGCCGAGGGCATTTTGCACGCTATGCATACGCGCTTGACCTTGCGTGGCCGCCAGCACGGCACTGACCGTGCCTTCGCCACCATCAGCCATCGGAATGCAGATGATATGGGCATCAGGAGCCGCACGTTTGATACCGCGCGCAATAGCGGCAGCTACGCCGGGGGCAGACAGACTTTCTTTGAACGAGTCGGGAGCGATGACGATTTTCATGGTTATCCAAAAAACCAGTAACAGATGGCGATTGAGGCGAGCACGCCGGCCAGATCTGCCAGCAGAGCACAACCGACGGTGTGACGCGCACGCTGCACACCCACTGAACCAAAATACACTGCCAGTAAATAGAACGTTGGTTCTGTACTACCCTGAACCGTGGCGGCCAGCAGTGCTGGAAAACTATCGACGCCATGGAATTTCATGGTCTCGATGAGCAGTGCACGTGCAGCGGTGCCAGAAAATGGTTTTACCAGGGCCGTGGGTAACGCATCGACAAAACGATCATCCCAGCTTAGAGAATGTGCAATCCAGCGGA
>CANBUF010000320.1 GCA_947372575.1 Alcaligenaceae bacterium
GCGATTTCCTGGCAACGCATCAGCTTTAAATTACCCGCTTCGGTCATCGCGCCTGCCTGAATCGCCGAATCGGTCACAACTACCATGCAACGCACACCCGTGATAAAACCGATCCCTGCAATCTGTGAGCCCCCCCCCACGCTTGTCGCGGGATTCGTATCATCCATCAGATAACCTGCCATATTGGCAAGCGGTAAAAATGGACTAGCAGGATCCAGCACAGCGCCAAGCCTCTCACGTGGCAATAACGCCCCACGCTTTTGAAAACTCTTTGCTGCTTGCGCCGAGAGATCCTGCGCACGCTGTTCGATCGCACGCCAGTGATCGATCAATGCGACCATCGCCTGGCGCTGTATCTGGGCAATCTCGGCACTCATACTGAAAGTGGATTCAAACTTAAGCATGCGTCAATCAACTTGAATGAAATGTAGTTGGTATCGATTTCAATCAATTTATAGCTTGACGACAATCATCATGCTTAATTTTGTGCATAATATGCACATACTAATCACGACAAAAAGTTAATTCGCTCCTATTTTTCGAATGACTTCACACAGTTCATGACTTTAAACACTTCATTTTTTTGAGTGACCGACTCGTGCGTTCAACCACTGGTGTACAAAGCCTCGATCGCGCGTTCATGTTGCTGCAGCATATCGGGCAGAGCGAACACGCCGGGCTTGAGCAAAATGCGCTGCAGCAACTCACGGGACTCGATCGCACGACCGTGCACCGGATGCTGACGTTTCTGGAGCGTAACCAGTACATTGCGCGCGATCACGATGAACATGCGCGCTGGCGTCTGGGGATGCGCAGTATGCAACTGGGCATGCAAGCCATGAGTCACCCTGCCCTGGTCGAAAAACTGCGCCCGCAAATGAAATCACTTGCGAGACGCACACAAGACAATATTTTTCTGGTTTGTCGTATGAGTGACTACAGCCTGACCTTGCATCTTGAGCAAGGCGACCTGGCACTCGCCAGCTACAAGAGCCTGGTCGGCGCGACCCGACTGCTTGGTTTAGGGACTGCCAGCGTGGCACTGCTCGCGTCGTTGTCAGACACAATGCTGCAGGCGCATTTGCAACGGCACCAGGCGACATACACCGCCAATCATTTCGGACCACTCAAAATCCAGCGCGCGATTCAACGTACCCGTCAGTTCGGTTATACCCTGGCCTCGGAGCCTGCGGTCTCGGGCGCAGGCGTTGCC
Source organism: Alcaligenaceae bacterium (assembly GCA_947372575.1). The sequence goes on from CANBUF010000320.1 coordinate 1,214, forward strand.
TTTGAGGTCCAGGGATTCGGTCCTGTCGCGATCAGTGTATTGTCGAGTCGGGCCCGTATGCCGGTCGTGCGTCGCCACGCTGTCGCGCACATGATTATGGATGAAGTGCGTGCAATCTGAGCGACTCGATCCGTTAAGCGATTATGATTCCATAAACCATTTTTGAAGAAACCTCACGCAATGATGCCATTACCTCTCGCGGGCCTGCGAGTCATTGAACTCGGTCAGCTGATCGCCGGTCCCTTTGCCTCAAAAATCCTGGCTGATTTTGGTGCCGATGTCATTAAGATCGAACCCCCCGAAATCGGCGACCCCCTGCGAAACTGGCGTATGGTCCACGAAGGCACTTCGGTATGGTGGGCGGCCCATGCGCGTAACAAACGCTCCATCACACTGGACCTGCGTCAAAAGGAAGGCCAGGAAATTGTCCGTCGGCTCGCGCAGGATGCCGATATTCTGGTAGAAAATTTTCGCCCGGGAGCAATGGAAAAATGGGGACTGGGATTCAAGGATCTGCATGCCCTCAACCCTAAGCTGATCATGCTTCGTGTCTCGGGGTATGGACAGTCAGGCCCTTATCGTGACCGACCTGGGTTTGGCGTCATCGGCGAGGCCATGGGAGGCTTGCGCTATCTGAGTGGTGAACCGGGCCGGCCACCCGTGCGCGTCGGTGTCTCGATTGGAGACACCCTATCAGGCTTGCATGGCGTGATCGGCGTGATGATGGCCCTTAGACACCGTGAACAACAAGGTGGTGTCGGCCAGGAAGTCGATGTCGCGTTGTATGAGTCGGTCTTTAACATGATGGAAAGCCTTCTCCCTGAATACTCTAAATTTGGTGCTGTCAGGCAGCCCTCGGGCTCAAGCATGCCTGGTATTGCTCCGACGAATGCCTATCTTTGCCAGGATGGTAAATATGCGTTGATTGCGGGTAATGGGGACAGCATCTTTAAACGCCTCATGGATAAAATCGGACGTCCTGATCTTGCCAGTGATCCAAAATTAGCGAGTAACGCGGGCCGCGCCGAGCACGCCGATTTACTGGATGAAGCGATCAATACGTACACTGGGCAACATTGCCTCGAAGACGTGTTGAACGCCATGAATGAGGCGGGTGTCCCTGCCGGAAAGATTTACGATGCAGCAGATATCGCACACGACCCCCACTATCAGGCCCGTGGCATGATCATGGATGCTCAGCTGCCTGATGGTTCAACTGTGCAAGTGCCAGGCATTATTCCCAAACTGAGCCAGACTCCTGGCCAGGTCACGCGCGAGGCCCCTGCACTGGGGCAACACACAGCCGAAATCCTGACCGAACTCGGTATCGACGCGGTGACCCAAGCCGATTGGAAGTCCCGCAAAATCACATGATCGAACAGGTTATCCAACATGACTATTGAACGCCCACGCATTTTTATACAGGAAGTCGCGACCCGCGATGGCTTTCAGAATGAAACGCAATTTATCGACACAGAAGACAAAATCCGGGTCATTAACGCCTTAAGCGATTGCGGTTTTGCAAAAATCGAGGTGACCTCCTTTACCTCACCCAAGGCAATTCCAGCATTGCGCGATGCCGAAATGGTGATGCATCAGATCACCCGTCATCCTGAGGTCGAATATACCGTACTCGTACCAAATGTGCGCGGTGCCGAGCGCGCCCTATCCTGCGGCATTGACGAAGCGAATCTCGTAATGTCCATGAGTGAAACACATAATCGTGCAAACCTGCGCATGACACGCGAACAATCCTTTGCACAACTCGAGCAGGTTGTGGCCGCCATCTCTGGCAGTCGTGTTGCCACTAACATCTCACTATCAACTGCCTTTGGTTGCCCCATGGAGGGTGATGTCAGCGAAGACGTTGTCATGCAATGGCTCGAACGCTTTGCCGCGCTCGGCGTGCAGCGCGCCACATTGTGCGACACGACCGGCATGGCCTACCCTTCACAAGTCCGATCGATGGCAGAGCGTGCCCGTGGATTATTCCCTGAAATGATGTTGACAATGCACTTTCACAATACGCGTGCAATGGCACAGGCCAATACTCTTGCCGCGATCAGTGCAGGCATTAACCGGTTTGATGCATCTCTCGGTGGAATCGGTGGCTGTCCCTATGCGCCTGGCGCAAGCGGCAATGCTTGCACAGAAG
>CANBUF010000321.1 GCA_947372575.1 Alcaligenaceae bacterium
GGGTGGGGGCGGGGCACTTACACGCGAAAAAATTGTTGCGTCTGTGGCGCAGCAGTTTGTCTGTATTGCCGATGAGTCAAAACTTGTCGGGCAACTGGGCAAATTTCCTTTGCCGATAGAGGTGTTGCCAATTGCCCGGGAGTCTGTCGCCCGTTTTGTCGTATTTTTAGGCGGGATACCCACGCTGCGTGAGGGGTTCGTCACAGATAATGGTAATCAAATACTGGATGTGTCTGGTCTGTCGATTACAGACGCCTGCGCACTGGAGCAGACCCTGAATAATGTGCCTGGTGTCGTCACCAATGGGCTCTTTGCCATGCGCCCTGCAGATGTTGCCCTCTTAGCGACTCAAACAGGGATCCGCAGGCTGGGTTTATAGGAGGTTTTGGACGTTCACAATACTGTCATAGTTCAGTCTTAAACTAAGCGTATTCTTATCCAATCGGGCAACGCCATGAGCGAACATACCAATAAACAGTTTGACGCAGACCTTCAGCGCATTCGCACAGAGCTATTGCAGATGGGCGGACTGGTAGAGGTGATGATTCAGGATGCCATCGAAGCACTCTCGAGTGGCGATATGAGTCTGGTCGAGCGTGTGCGCGAACGCGAGAAAGACGTCAACCGTCTCGAGGTCGATATCGATGAGCGTGTCACGCAGATTCTGGCCCGACATCAGCCCGCAGCAATTGATCTGAGGACCCTGCTAGCCGTCACCAAAATGCTGACCGATATGGAAAGATCTGGCGATGAGGCGGATAAGATTGCAACCATGGCGCGTCGCCTGCACGAAGACGACCGTCGTTTCATTCCTGTGATTGAATTGCGTCATATGGCAAACAATGTCATGACCATGATGCGACAGGTGATGGATGCGTTTGCCCGTCATGATTCGATTCTCGCCGCTGCAGTCGTTCGTAGCGATAAAGAAGTCGATAAGGAATGGAAGTCTGCCTTGCGCAATCTGATCACCTATATGATCGAAGATCCTCGAACGATTTCGCGTTCGATCGATCTACTGTTTGTCGCACGCTCGATGGAGCGTATTGGTGATCACTGTAAAAACATGGCTGAACGCGTCATCTACATGGTGCATGGTGCTGATGTCAGGCATCAGGGTGTCAAAATGGCAGAGCGCCTGGTCAGGGGCGAGCCCGAGCCGATCCTGCCAGAGTCAGCACCTGATTCCAGCGTACAAAAATAAACCGCGCGCCTTCAACGGCGCGCGGTTCTTATGGTAATTGCGATTGTGTTGCATTTAAATCGCTGAGCGTAGTCATTACGTTAAGAATGGTGACGACGCATGCGGTTCTACCTCACCAACCAGACGCCTCGAAGCCCTTCGCTTCGAAGCATCAATCAGTTCGGCACGAACCCTTGTGCTTCGACGTCTCCGTCTTCGAACAAATACTTTTCCATCTGTTCCTTGAGGTATTTGCGTGCGCGGGTATCTGCGAGATTCAGGCGGTTTTCATTGACCAGACGCGTCTGAATGGCAATCCAGCCTTCCCAAGCCTCTTTAGAAATACTTTGCCAGATGCGGGTACCCAGCTCGCCTGGATAGGGTGGAAAGTCCAGACCTGGCGCTTCTTTTTTGAGTTTTAAACACTGTACTGAACGACTCATTTCGAAATCCTGCAATTAGAGATAATGGCAATATTGTAGAGGTCTCAGGTCCAGAAAATAGGCTAAGACCCTTCTGGCTAAAGGCGTTTGATGAATTAAAGGCGTTTGATAAAAATCAGACTGTTACGTGAGCGGTTGTAATGGGATTGCTTGTCTTTGGGCAGGTCTGAGACGCCCCCTTGTACAAATCCGCGTTTGATGAACCAGTGTGAGGTGCGGGTGGTCAGCACGAATAGGCGCTTTGCACCTTGTGCGCGCGCACGGGACTCCATGTGGCGAAGCAGGATTTCACCTTCGCCAGTCCCTTGCCATTCAGGATGGACAATCAGGCATCCCATTTCAGCCATTTGATCTTTGGGGAAGTCATGCAAGGTGGCGCAACCATAGATCACGCCATCATGTTCAAGCACTGTGAAATTCTCAACGTCGCGTTCAATCACGGCTCGGCCGCGCGCAACCAGGGTGCCGTCGTGTTCGAGTGGTTCGATCAATTGCAGAATCGCACCAACATCATCAATCGTAGCGGGGCGCAAGTCATCGAGCGTATCCTCAACCACCATGGTGCCGACACCATCGTGCGTAAAGATTTCGAGTAAGACCACGCCGTCAATAGAGAAAGGAATCAAATGGGCACGTGTGACGCCGCGTTTGACGGCACGCGAGGCGAAGTGCAAGTAAAAGGCCGTGTCCGCATCAAGCTCGCCGGATGCGAGCAAGGCATCGGCATCCAGGCGCGCGAGTTCGGTGTCGACTGTGCCATCAGGCGAAACAACGCCGGGCGATTCAGTCAGGAATATGAGCTTTTCAGCGCGTAAGGCTGTGGCCACGCTGGTGGCGAGTTCTTCCATTGCCAGGTTAAAGGCTTCGCCCGTTGGGGAGAATCCCAGGGGTGACAGCAGCACGATCGAGCCGCGCTCTATAGCGAAGCGCAACGCATCGACATCGATCTTGCGGACCTGGCCGGTATGTTTGTAATCCACGCCATCAATAATCCCTGTCGGGCGGGCGGTCACAAAATTGCCTGAAATCACGCGAATCTGAGCGTGCGACATCGGCGTGTTGGGCAAACCCTGGCTAAAAGCGGCCTCAATATCGAGTCTGATTTCCCCTGCGGCTTCTTTTGCACATTCGAGTGCGTCCGCATCCATCGGTGAGCGACCCCGATCAAACTGGGTCTCAAAGCCTTTGAGGCGCATTTGCTCATTGACCTGGGGGCGCGAGCCATGCACCAGGACCAATTTGATGCCAAGTGCCGACAGCAGTGACAAATCCTGCACTAGCGTATTGAGCACATTGGCCTGGACCAGTTCGCCGCCAAAAGCCACGACAAAGGTCTTGCCGCGGAAAGCGTGCACGTAGGGCGCGACCTCTCTGAACCAGCGCACGAACTGGGCAGCTGCAAATTCAGGGGCTTCCTGGGCGGAGACGGTATCGGGTTCCTGGGTGTCGAGCATGGCGGGTTGCGTATGCGGCCTCAAAATAAACTGGTGAACGGGATGAATATCGATTCTGGAAATTTTATAATGGTCCGTTCAGCGAATCAGAAAATATGTCCGAATCCAAGCCCATCCCAGGCAATCCGTCAGAAAGCGTTGTCATTTCCCCACGCCTGCCGCCTCAAATCACCTATCCGGAAGATTTGCCGGTCAGTGCGCGCCGCCACGAAATCGCCCAGGCCATATCGCGCCATCAGGTGATTATTGTCAGCGGAGAGACGGGCTCAGGCAAAACCA
>CANBUF010000322.1 GCA_947372575.1 Alcaligenaceae bacterium
CAATCAGTACAACAAACTTATCAACCTTATTGCTCTCGTTTACTCAAAAAATGAACAAAAAAATGAGATGAGTGAACTGCATTCATAGGTAATAAGAAAGCAATTGGAAAAGTAACTAAGAAGGCAATTAAGGAAGCAATTAAAGAAGCATATCTAAGTATCCGGCACGATCATTTGCATATTGGATCGACTTCACTCATAATGCTGTACATAAACACAGCATCGGGTGGCCCACTTGAATATCAATCTTACTGATCGGCAACAGCAGATTCTGGATTTGATCCGTCATGCAATTGTTGAGACGGGCTTTCCTCCAACACGTGCAGAGATCGCGCATACCTTAGGTTTCAAATCCGCCAATGCTGCCGAGGATCACTTGCGTGCTCTAGCCAAAAAGGGAATGATCGAGCTGACAGCAGGCGCCTCCCGGGGTATCAAGCTGACCGATGCAGCACGACACTTTTCTAGTGAATCCGAATCAGAGTTTGATGCTGATAGCGGGTCACAGGACAAAATTCAGATCCGCTCGTTGCCTGGTGCCGGTAATATCCTTCTTCCATTGATCGGTCGCGTCGCTGCTGGCTTCCCCATGCTCGCCACCGAAAACATCGAAAAAGAACTCAGTGTTGACCCAGACCTGTTTTCACAGCGGCCAGACTATCTGCTTAAGGTAAAAGGTCTCAGCATGCGTGATGCTGGTATCCTGGATGGAGATCTGCTCGCCATCAAAAAAACCTCTGAGGCACGTAATGGCCAGATTGTTGTCGCACGTATCGATGATGAGGTGACTGTCAAACGCCTTTCGCGCCATGGCACATCAATCGAGCTATTACCTGAAAATCCTGATTTCGACCCTATCATCATTAAACCTGGTCAGGATTTCTCTCTTGAAGGCATCGCTTTAGGTTTAATCCGCAACACACCGTTACAGTAAATTATTCGTCCGACTCACGTAACTGGGATAAGGCTCGTCTATCACGTTTGGTGGGGCGCCCAGTCAGATTCTGAGCAGGCTCAGAGTAGTACTTTCGTCTTTCTGCCATAGTCTGTTTACCCAGTAAGCTTTCAGGCGTCTCGTCATACAGGATTTTGGCAATAGAAGCTGCTCTTCGGGTTTCGGTAACTCCGCGCACCAACAATTCCGTCTTCTCCTGTTCACGCACAATCACCAGTCGGTCCCCTACCCTAATCGCACGTGCCGGTTTGGCTCGCTCACCGTTGACATGAACACGCCCCACCTCTACAGCGTTACTAGCCAACGTGCGTGATTTATAAAATCGCGCAGCCCACAACCATTTATCTAGCCTGACCGAGTCCAGAGTGAATTCCATCGCGAATTAAAACCTGCAGGTTGATGAGGATTGATCAAAAAGAAAATGGGCACCTAACGGCGCCCACCCTCTTTTACACGAACCGGCGACGGGATAACACTCCCCATCGTCCTCTTAGTGCTTAAGCATAGGATCGTTAGCGTCTGTCGTTGCCGGTTTAGCGACAACGGCTTCGACTGGCACTTCATCAGGTAATGGCTGAGGCACACGTTCGAGCGCCACTTCCAACACCTTATCGATCCAGCGTACCGGCACAATCTCAAGCTGGTTCTTAACTGCGTCAGGGATTTCAGAGAGATCTTTGACGTTTTCAGCAGGAATCAATACCGTCTTGATACCACCACGATGTGCAGCAAGGAGCTTCTCTTTCAGTCCACCAATCGGAAGCACTTCGCCCCGCAATGTGATCTCACCAGTCATGGCTACATCGGCACGCACCGGAATACGTGTCAATGCTGAGACCATGGCCGTTGCAATCGCAATACCAGCAGATGGGCCATCCTTAGGTGTTGCACCCTCAGGAAAATGAACGTGCACATCACGTTTTTCGAACACCGTGTCGGCAATGCCCAGTGAGCGTGAACGGGCACGCACAACAGTCCGGGCAGCCTCAACTGATTCCTTCATTACGTCACCGATCGAACCGGTTCGCTGAATTACACCTTTACCAGGCATATCAGCGACTTCAATAGTCAGCAAATCGCCACCCACTTCAGTCCATGCAAGACCGTTGACCTGTCCGATCTGATTGTCTTTCTCGGCCATACCAAAACTAAAGCGCTTAACACCCAGGTAGTCGCTCAAGTTCTCAGAGGTGACTACCACTTGAGGCAGTGGCTCCTTGGATTGAGCAGCCTTCTGGACTTCAGCGTCTGCGAGCAGTTTCTTGACAACTTTACGACAGATTTTGCCGACGTCGCGCTCAAGAGAGCGCACACCCGCTTCACGCGTGTAATAACGCACGATATCGCGCAATGCGGACTCTTCCACAGCAAGCTCTTCGGGTTTCACGCCGTTGTTCTTCATCACCTTAGGTAGCAGGTGATCCTTGGCAATATGAATTTTTTCCTCTTCGGTGTAACCGGACAGACGAATGACCTCCATCCGGTCCAGCAGCGCAGGAGGAATATTCAAAGTATTACTGGTTGCCACAAACATCACGTCAGACAAGTCAAAATCGACTTCGACATAATGATCCTGAAACGTATGATTTTGCTCCGGATCAAGCACCTCAAGCAGAGCTGAAGCCGGATCACCGCGGAAGTCCTGACCTAACTTATCAATTTCATCAAGCAGGAACAAGGGATTGCGTACGCCCACTTTGGTCATGTTTTGCAAAATCTTGCCTGGCATCGAACCAATGTAGGTGCGACGGTGACCGCGAATCTCAGCCTCGTCACGCACACCACCTAGCGCCATACGAATAAACTTTCGATTCGTAGCTTTGGCAATAGACTGGCCAAGGGATGTCTTACCCACGCCTGGAGGACCTACCAGACAGAGGATTGGAGCTTTGACTTTATCAACACGCTGTTGCACAGCAAGATATTCAAGAATGCGTTCTTTGACTTTGTCCAGACCATAATGGTCGTTATCGAGCACCGACTCAGCGTTTGGAATCGAATTGTTGACTTTGTTCTTTTTGCGCCATGGCAAGCCAATGACCGTATCAATATAGTTACGGATCACAGTCGCCTCAGCGGACATGGGCGACATGAGTTTAAGTTTTTTGAATTCGCTGTCAACCTTTTTCTTGGCATCTTTTGGCAGATGCGCAAGCAGGATTTTTTTCTCGAGCTCTTCGATATCAGCGCCTTCTTCGCCCTCGCCCAACTCTTTCTGAATCGCCTTAACTTGCTCGTTCAGATAGTAGTCACGCTGGCTTTTCTCCATCTGCTTTTTAACGCGGCCACGAATGCGCTTTTCGACCTGGAGGATGTCGATTTCAGTTTCGAGCTGGGCCAGTAAGGCTTCAAGACGTTCTGCAGTCGGAAAAATCTCGAGGATTTTTTGTTTTTGCTCAAGCT
>CANBUF010000323.1 GCA_947372575.1 Alcaligenaceae bacterium
GGATTTAAGCACCTTCTGTGTGCCGATGGTGCCGCCTCCGCCACTGACGTTTTCAACAATGACCTGTTGTCCGAGATCTTTGGACATCGCGACACTGATGATGCGTGCCAGCGCATCGCTAGATCCACCGGGCGCATAAGGCACCACCATGGAAATGGTGCGGGTGGGGAAGCTCTGTGCGAAACTGCTTGTGCATAGTATTGCTGAACCCAGCAATACAGCTGTGATGATTTTTTTCATATCTTGTCTCGACCTGGTCAATGCTACGTAACAGGCCTCAGAACGTTGATTCTGCTGCCTGTACGGTCATCTTTTTTTAAGTGGTATTGAAAATGGAACTGCTGGGTGTTACTCGTCTGACAAGAGTGAGCCCGCCAGTTTTTCAGACATTTTTGCAACGGCAGTGTGGTCCTGGCCCGGGCCGAGCATGGCGGCAGACGCTGCCCACATTTCACGACACAGTGACGAGAAAGGTGTGGGCGTATTGGTGTCCTTGGCAATGCCCAGTGCAATGCTCAGATCCTTGACCATCAGGTCCAGTCCAAAGCCGGCGTTGTATTTTCCTGACAGGACAAACTGTTTGAATTTCTTTTGGGTCGAGTTGTTCATGCCAGTTGAGGCATTCAGAACGTCGACCATGGCCGCAGGATCAAGACCAAAGCGTTTGCCGATTAGCAAGGCTTCTATTCCGATCAAAAAGCCGCCGGCCGAGACCAGGTTGTTCAGCGCCTTCATGGCGTGTGCCGAACCGACATCGCCGGTGTGCGTGATCGCGTTACCCATGCAGGCAAGTACGGGTCGTACACGCTCGAGCAGTTCAGCGCTGCCGCCAAACATGATGGCGAGCTCGCCCGTGATGGCGCGCGGCACACCGCCCGAAACAGGCGCGTCCACCAGATGGCCGCCAGCGGCCTCAACCTGCGCGGCAAGCGTGCGAGTGATGGTGGGGACACCCGAGCTCATCTCGACGATGACGGTATTTGGGCGCATGCCGGCGATGACGCCTTCGGGACCATTGAGCACGGCATCCACAATGGCGCTGGTCGGCAAGATGGTGACAATGATGTCTGAGGCTTGTGCCAGTGCGCGGTTTGATGCGGCGACGGTGCCGCCAATTTCGCTGGCGAATTTTTGCGCACGCTCAGCCGAGGCGTCAATCACTTGCAATGGATAGCCGGCTTTGTGCAGCAGGCAGGCCATAGGCCATCCCATGCTGCCCAGGCCGATAAAGCCGATGGTTTGTTTGGTTGACATTATTTAGTTGCCTTTTTTGCGGGAGCTTTGGCTGCGGCTTTTTTAGCAGGTGCTTTCTTGGCAGGTGCCTTTTTTACAGCTGCAACTTTCTTTGTGGCTGCCTTTTTGGCGGCTTTCTTAGTGGGTGCCTTGTCGTAGGCGCCTTGTTCTTCGAGCACCTGGTTCGCCGCCTTAAAGGCGTCCAGTCCAGCAGGAATGCCGCAATAGACCGTTGCGTGCAGGAGTACTTCTTTGATTTCTTCGACGGTCACGCCGTTGGTCAGTGCGCCTTTGACGTGCAGTTTGATTTCAGCCGAACGGTTCAGTGCGGTCAGCATGGCCAGATTCAGCATACTGCGGGTCTTGCGTGACAGGCCGGGGCGGGTCCAGGCATAGCCCCAGCACATCTCTGTGGTGATGTGCTGAAACGCCATGGTGAAATCGTTCGCTTTTGCGATGGATCCATCGACGTACTCGCCACCGAGCACTTCGCGGCGTACGACAAGACCTTCTTTGTACAGGTTTGCCAGTTCGTTTTTTGTTGACATGTCTTTCTCCAGTATTGTTATAAGTCGTCAGGTTCCGATTGTCTGCGCTTGGCTTTCCATGTGTCAAGTTGATTGTCGCGATATGGCTTGACAGCTAGGTTTAACAAACACCAAAATGCATTCATATCCTCGGGCCATGCGGGTTGTCTGCGCATCGGTTTGTCATAACAAGAACGGAGACTGCATGAACAATCCAGAATACGAAGTATTCGCCTTGCGCTATGCGACGATGCAACAGCGCACCCGTCGCGATAATTTCATCACCCATGATCCGCACGACGATCTCATGCCAATGGATTATTTTGTATGGGTGATTCGCAATGCGGATCGGGTCGTGCTGGTCGATACCGGATTTAATGCACGCCAGGCGGCCGAACGGGGCAGAACGCTGATGCGTTGTCCGATTGGTTCTCTGGAACTGCTGGGCATCACTCCCGAGCAGATTGATGACGTGATCCTCACGCACTTGCATTACGACCATGCTGGCAACATCGATCTGGTTCCGAATGCGCGCTTCCATATTCAGGACGATGAGCTCAACTATGCTTGCGGTCGTCACATGTGTCACGGCCTGTTCCGTCACGCTTATGATGTCGAGGATGTGGTCGACCTGGTCCGGCGTGTCTATGCGGACCGGGTGACTTTTCATGACGGAGCCTATACCCTGGCCCCAGGAATCGAATTGGTCAAGATCGGCGGCCATACAAAAGGCCTGCAGTCCGTGCGCGTGCACACAGCCCGTGGGTGGGTCGTCTTGACCTCTGACGCGAGTCATTATTACGAAAATATGGAAAAACCCTCGCCGTTTCCGATCGTGTTCCATTTAGGGGAGATGCTGGCAGGGTATGACACCCTGAGAGGGCTGGCTGATTCTCCTGAGCACCTGGTACCTGGGCATGATCCGCTGGTGCGCAAGCTCTATCCGTTCTGGGGGGATCCTGCCAACGACATCATGGCACTGCATGAGGTGCCCAAGTCACGCAAAACGGTTTAACGGACACCTGTTTGATTGTTTGGCCGGTTTAGGGCGCATTGTTTGGTTGTTTTGGCGGTTTGCGGCGGCCTTGATTGGATGCGTTAGGTCGCTTTTTCAGGGGCTTGGTATAAACCCTCGCCCAACTGGCCATTACACGCTACAATACCTTCGCTTTTGAGGAGCGTTGCGACAGCAGGCATCTTGAGTGAGTGATCGATCACCACCATGGATGCCAGTCCGTACTGCGAAGTGCGCTGCTGCCAGGCTCAAAAGCTTTAACGTTACCGCCGGTATCCCCCGGCCTTAACGGCGCTCACCCAATCCTGCCAAAGCAGTGGTTGAGGTGGTGTGCATACACAGCCGATACGATTGCTTTGCAGGCCTTACGGAGCCTACAAGCCATGAACGCTGTAACTGAAAAATTTGCTGATTACGTCATTGCGGATATCGCACTTGCCCCTTGGGGACGTCGCGAGATCCAGATCGCCGAAACCGAAATGCCTGGTCTGATGGCCACGCGTGAAGAATTCTCCAAAACCAAACCCCTCAAAGGCGCCCGCATTACAGGCAGCCTGCACATGAC
>CANBUF010000324.1 GCA_947372575.1 Alcaligenaceae bacterium
ATCCAGAGCGGCAAGTTGCGCCCATTGATGGTGCTTTCAGACCAGCGTTCCCCCGCCTTGCCAGACGTACCTGCGGCAAGAGAGGTTGGACTGCCAGACATGACCATGGATTTCTGGGTGGCCTTTGCCGCACCAAAAGGCACGCCCGCATCGATCGTCGACAAATTGAATCAGGAAATCAATGCTGGACTCAACACTGCCGCAGCACAAAAAAGTCTGGATGATATGGGGCTCATCAAAGTTGCGAGCACCGCGGAGCTTGCAGGAAAAGTGGTGAACGGGGAGATTGATCGCTGGACCACGCTGATTGCCCAACAAGGTATCAAACCCGAATAAGGGTTTAGAGACAATCAACATGAAAATCGAAAAAATCGAGGCAATCGCCCTGAGGATGCCGCTCGCAAAACCTCTGAAGGCAGCGACGGCCACAATCACCATGCGTTGCACGATCCTGACTCGCATCACAACAAGCGATGGACTGATTGGTGAGTGTTTCAGCAACAACGAGGACACGGGCCAACAAGAAATCCTGCGACTGATTGAACAAGAAATCACGCCGCGCCTGCTTGGACAAAATCCATTGCACGTGGAAGCCTGCTGGCAAGCCATGCACCCGATCACCCGGGATATTCTGCGTGACCGGCGCATGGCCATCCGGGCGATCGCCTGCGTGGATGCGGCTCTTTGGGATGTCGTTGGAAAAAGCATGCATGCTCCCTTGCACCATGTCTGGGGTGGACAGGGCGACAGCATCCCAGCCATTGCGATGGGTGGCTATTACAAACCTGTCGATGATCTGCTGTCGGTCGCGCGCGAAATGGAAAGTCTGCGCGAGCAGGGTTTTGCAGGATGCAAGCTCAAGGTCGGTGCGTTATCGCCCGAACAAGACGCTGAGCGTGTCCGTGCTGCACGCGACGGTGCGGGGCCCGGATTCTGGATCATGCCCGATCCCAATCAAGGCTGGTCGTTTGAGCAGGCGCTGCGCTTTGCCCGTGCAATCGAAAAATATGACATTCGCTGGATCGAAGAACCCTGTTACTGGCAAAACGACAAGCTCGATCTTGCACGTCTGCGCCGGACCGTGCCGATTGCACTATGCGCGGGACAAAGTGAAATCAGTAAAGCCGGTTGTCGGGAGTTAATGGCGGCGGGCGCGATAGACGTTTGTAATTTTGATCCTAGCTGGGGAGGCGGCCCGACCGAATGGCGCAAAGTCGCCATGCTGGCAGAGAGCTTTGGCATTGGAATCATGTCACACCTGGAAACGCAGGTTGGTGCCGCACTCGCAGCGGGGGTGGCCAACGGTCTGTGTGTCGAAGTGATGCAACCTGACCGGGATCCGCTTTATCACAGTCTGGTGATGAATCGTCCCAAGATTCAGGACGGGCGCATGACCCTGAGCGAACTGCCAGGGTGGGGACTAGCGCTCGATGCAGCATTGATCAAAAAAATCAGGATGAACTGAGTCGTGCAGCAAGCACTCGACTATGATCAGACTTTCTATAAACAAGAATAAGTACTGGAGCGATAATGGATTTGCATTTAAAGAATCACCACATTCTGATTACCGGCGGCAGTAAAGGTATTGGTCTGGCTTGCGCAAAGCTGTTCCTCGAAGAAGGCGCCAAAGTGAGTCTCGTGTCGCGAGATCTTGCGACACTGGAGGCTGCTAAAACCACGCTGAGTGCGCAAGTTAAAGATGCTTCTACCCGCATCGCGGTGTACTCCGCTGATCTGAGAAATGCCGACTCGGCTCTCCAAGCACTGGATGCCGCCGAAAAATCATTCGGCCCACTTGATGTGCTGGTCAACTCAGCCGGCGCCGCAAAACGCGCCGCCGCCCCCGACCTGACGCCTGCGGTCTGGCGCGACGCGATGGATGCGAAGTTTTTTACTTATATCAACATGATGGATCCTGCTATCAAGCGCATGGGTGCACACGGCAAAGGGGTCGTCGTGAATGTGGTTGGTGCGGGCGGCAAAGTCGCATCGACACTGCATATCTCAGGTGGCAGTGCCAATGCTGCCCTCATGCTCGCGAGCGCCGGACTGGCTGCAGCCTATGCGCCTGTTGGAGTGCGGGTCAACGCAGTGAACCCAGGCGCAACGCTCACCGAACGCCTGAAAGAAGGCCTGTCTGTTGTCGCCAAACACGAACAAATTACGCAAGAGCAAGCGGTGGCACAAGCAACCAAAAAAATCCCGCTGGGTCGCCTGGCTACGCCCGAAGAAGTCGCAGATACGGTCGTGTATCTGGCCTCTGACCGTTCCAGCTATGTCACGGGCACCATCATCACCATGGATGGTGCGGCTCACGCGCTTGTCGTATAAAAATTGACTCGATCCTTGCACCTTTCAGGTTGGTGCAAGGCTTGAGTTTACGAAGAATCATTAATTTCGAATCATTAATCCCGAATCGTTTATCCCGACTACCTGAACTATCAGCCTCGCATCATCTGGATATATTGCTCAATAATCGCTCGATAAGAGGCGTCGGGCTTTAAACCAAAACGATGCGTGCGCTGACAGTCAAAGCGAGCGGGCCAGCCGCCCACAATCTTGGCAATGGCAGGATCTGGCTGGAGCGTGACGAGCTTGGCGAGCTCCACACCCGCGACCTCTTTCAGTGCCTCAAGCATCTCGCCCACGGTCACCGTCAAGGCTGGTAAATTTAAGGCGGTGCGGCCACCAAAGGCTTCACGTGTGGCTTCAACGACCGCGAGAATGCCAGCAATGGTTGTTGCGGGCGAAGAAAGCGCTACAGCTGTCGACAAGTCGACCGGACAGACAGAGGCCACGCCCGCAAGCGGCTCGCGAATAATGCCTGATAAAAAGCTTGAGGCAGCACCGTTCGGACGTCCTGGTCTGACTGAGACGGTCATCAGCCGTGCGACGCGTCCATCGATAAAGCCTTTACGCGTATAGTCCGCCACCAGTTGTTCACAAATAAATTTATGAATGCCATAGCTGGATTGAGGTGTTGGCAAAGTGCCGTCCTGCACAACAGATGCCAGTGGCAAAGCGGGATCAGAACCAAAGACGGCCACCGAGCTTGAAAAGAAAAATAAGGGAGCTGCACCCTTACGTCCTTGCTGGGCACGCAAAGCATCCAGCAAGAGTCGAGTGGCATCCAGATTCGAGCGCAAACCCAGGTCAAAATTTGCTTCGCATTCGCCCGACACCGCCGAGGCCATATGGAAGACCGCATCAAAATCATTTTTGGATAAATGACCGATGCGCTCCAACAGATCACCTGTATCAACGCGCAGCTTGGGATGGCCAACCACAGAGGGGTGCGAGGGTGCAACCAAATCTGTG
>CANBUF010000325.1 GCA_947372575.1 Alcaligenaceae bacterium
AAATGCCAGTAATGATTTGCGAAGTACATTGCATAATAACGGCTGTCAGTTTAACTATTTTATTCAAAACCCGATGCCTAAATTAAGTTTACCTAATGTCTGGCGCTCAATTGCCTGCCTGCTTGGTTTAACAGCGGTGATTGTCGGTGCGGTGGCAGCGCATGTTGTAAGTGATCCCCAGGCGGCACAAGCTGTCGAGCGGGCAGCCTACTATCAGCTGATCCACGCTGCGGTTCTGCTCTTTGCAACCAGTCTGGTGGGGCGTACCGTCATTTTGGCAAAATGGGCGCTCTTGTCAGGGATTTTGTTATTCAGTGGTTCAATCTACGCAAAATATCTGCTGCATCTGATCGCCTCGGCAAGCCTGGCCCCGGCCGGCGGGGTGTTACTGATGCTTGGGTGGCTGGCACTGGCTTTTAGTTTACCTGCCAACAAAAAATAGACAAGAATGCTAAAACCATACCTGCCAGCGTGTAAAACACCTTAACGGGATAGCTCGCCTGACAATTTTTTCAACAACAACCTGATCATTCAAATGACCATTCGAGACAAAGCATTTATCGTCGGTGCATACGAACACCCCACTCGTAAAGCACCGGACAAGTCCGTCGCACAACTCCATGCCGAATCGGCAAAAGGTGCCCTTGAGGATGCCGGACTGTCGCATAGCGACATCGACGGCTATTTCTGTGCGGGCGACGCACCAGGTCTGGGCATGCTCAGCATGACGGACTATATGGGCCTGACAAAGCTCAAACACGTTGACTCAACCGAAACTGGTGGGTCGTCCTACCTGATTCACGTTGCACATGCCGCGCAGGCGATCGCAGCAGGAAAATGCAGCATTGCGCTCCTCACACTTGCCGGACGCCCGCGCTCGGCAGGCTCCTCAGGCCTACAACCCAGGAACTGGGGTGCAGATGTACCGGATGCGCCTTTCGAAGCTCCCTATGGTCCGGTCACAGTCAACAGCTACGCTATGGTGGCCGCACGCCACATGTACGAATATGGCACGACAGCTGAACAACTTGCCTGGGTAAAGGTTGCAGCATCTCATCATGCCCAACACAATCCCCACGCCATGCTGCGCGATGTCGTCACGGTCGAGGATGTTTTAAATTCTCCCCTGGTTTCCACTCCACTTAAGCGACTCGATTGTTGCGTCGTGAGTGATGGCGGTGGCGCACTCATTGTGGCCAGACCTGATATTGCACGCTCGCTCAAACGCCCACTGGTCAAAATCCGCGGTGCAGGCGAAGCAGTCAAAGGACAGCTGGGTGGCAAAGTCGACCTCACCTACTCCGCAGCACGTTTTTCTGGCGCACGCGCGTTTGAAGAAGCCGGTCTCACACCCAGCGATATCAAATACGCATCGATCTACGACAGCTTCACGATTACTGTCATCATGCAGCTCGAAGACCTAGGTTTTTGCGCCAAAGGACAAGGTGGCAAATTTGTCGCCGACGGCAATCTGATTTCTGGTGTGGGCAAACTCCCCTTTAATACAGATGGTGGTGGTTTATGCAACAACCATCCTGCCAATCGCGGGGGCATCACCAAAGTCATCGAAGCAGTCCGACAATTACGAGGCGAAGCACACCCCGCCGTCCAGGTCAAAAATTGCGATATCGCCCTTGCACATGGCACCGGCGGCTTTCTGGGATCGCGCCATGGTAGCGCCACCCTGATTATGGAGCGTGAATAATCATGACGATGATGTATCAACCCAATCTCTACCCTGCCCCAACTATTGAGCCGGGTAGCCAACCGTTCTGGGAAGCTGCCAGGACCGGAAAATTCCTGGTCAAATTTTGCAAGTCGTGCAATCAGCCTCACTGGTACCCACGCACACTCTGTCCGTTTTGCTTTGGTGAAACAGACTGGAAGGAATCCTCCGGTAACGGAACCATTTATTCCCTGAGTGTGATGCAGCGCGGCAATCCTAATCCCTACTGCATTGCCTACGTGACCCTCGATGAAGGCGTAACGATGATGACGCAAATTGTTGATTGTGATCTTTCGGCACTTAAAATTGGTCAGAAAGTCAGACTTGTATTTAAACCGACCGAAGGGGACGGCCCGCCTGTCCCGATGTTTACACCCGTCTGATTGGTGCTAAACCTGCAACGGGTTGCCCGGCATGCTTATGTCTGGCAACCCGTTTTTTATAGGTCGCGGACAACGACACACGCAAGGTAAACGAGTGCATAATCTAAACATGCGTGTATTAGTAATCGAAGATGAAGCCGATATGGCTCGCTATCTGTGTGACGGCCTGCGTCAGGATGGCTATGAAGTCCTGCATTGTGCGGATGCAAGCACGGCCTTACATCAGGCGTTGCAACCAGGCTGGGATTTACTGATTATCGACAGGATGCTGCCGAACGAACAAGATGGCTTGTCAATTGTTCAAGCGCTAAGGGCGCAGCAGATTAAAACCCCCGTTCTTGTTTTGAGTGCTTTGGCCAGTCTGGATGAGCGTGTCCGTGGCTTGCGCGAAGGTGGTGACGACTACCTGACCAAGCCTTTTGCCTTTCCTGAACTTTTGGCCAGAATCGAAGCCTTAACGCGCCGAATAGCCTCCACCACAGAATCACGCGTATTAAAAATTGCAGACCTGGTCATTGATCTGAGAACACGCCGGGTTGAACGCGGGGGCCAACCGATCACGCTGCAGCCGCGAGAGTTCAGGTTGCTGGAATATTTATTCAGAAATCAGAATCAGGTTGTCACCCGTACCATGCTGCTTGAATCAGTCTGGGATTTTCACTTTGATCCGGGTACGAACGTCATTGACGTGCAGATTAGTCGCCTGCGAACAAAAATTGATAAAGGACAGTCGATTCCGTTACTTCATACGGTGCGAGGCGTTGGTTACAGGTTTGGTATGAATGGATAGATTCTGGCACTCGGTCGCATTCAGACTCGCACTCATTTGCGGCGCACTCGTGATTGCTTCGATCGTGATTTTTTCGACGGTATTTTATTTCGCAACGATTGGAGTGATGGCCCGTAATACCGATAGCAAAATTCTGTCTATTTCAAAACGGCTCAGCGAAGATGCAGCAACCTCCGGATTGAATGCCCTGGCGCATCGAATTGAAAACACACTGAGTGATGGCGTGGACTCGGATACGGAAATATTGTTATTGACCAATTCCGCCGGACAAAAACTGGCTGGAAATATTACAGGCTGGTCCGAGCGCGCTGCGCCAGAACAGATCGTCATTGATCGCGCCATACGCAGAGCAAACGGATGGTCTCCAAGCCGTGTTCTATTGAATCGACTTCAGGATGGCTCTTTGCTAATCGTCG
>CANBUF010000326.1 GCA_947372575.1 Alcaligenaceae bacterium
CCCGCGCCGGGCACCTATGCGGCTAAGACCCGTTATCGCCAGGAAGACGCCCCTTGCGTGTTGAGTGCTTCTAGCGCTGAGGGCTTTAGCTTGAATTTTGGCGCGCAGCAATGGGCGGTGACTCCGGGTCAGTCAGCCGTTCTTTATGATGGTGAAGTATGCTTAGGGGGCGGCATCATCACATAAAAAATAATGGAGACTCATGCATATGTCGAGATTGCACGACTGGGCGCAGCGTACGCCCGATAAAGTTGCCTTGCTTGATCTCGAAACGGGTCATGAGATGAGCTTTAAGTCGCTGGATGAGCGTGTGCAACGCGCCTCGCAATGGATGATCGCTCAGGGTATGCAAGCCGCAAGCGGTGTGTTGCTCCTGATGGAAAATCGACCCGAAATTATTGAAATTGGACTGGCCGCACGACGCAGCGGGCTGTACTTTACACCCGTCAGCACACACCTGGCCTTACCCGAGTTCGCGCATATTGCCAGAGACTGTGGCGCGCGCCTGTTGTTGGTCTCTGCGCAGACGGCTCCGGTTGTTCAGGCCTTACTGAAACAAGAAGGTCTGGCCGGACTCAAGGTGTTTTGTGTAGGCACGGATGTGCCTCCCGGGATGTCTGGATACGAAGATGGAATTGCTGGAGTGGATCAGAAAATGCCATTGCCAGAACGTCCGTTGGGGCGAGATATGCTCTATTCTTCAGGCACAACAGGTTTCCCCAAAGGGGTACGGCGTGCGTTAGTCCCCGCTGCCATGCGTGATCAGCCAGAGTCAGAAGTTTTGAATTGGCAGCGTTCATTTGGCTTTGATGCAGACACTAAATATCTGTCACCCGCTCCGCTTTATCACGCGGCGCCGTTGCGTTATGTCATGCGTACGCTTGAGGTTGGTGGCAGTGCGATTTTGATGAAAAAGTTTGATGCCGAGCGGGCATTGACGGCAATTGATCAATATGGCGTTACCCATTCACAATGGGTGCCGACGATGTTTGTCCGTATGCTTGAGCTCCCTGAGCAGACACGCGCGCGTTTTCACCTGAGATCCATGAAAGTTGCCATTCATGCCGCGGCTCCATGCCCCATACATGTCAAGCAAGCCTTGCTGGATTGGTGGGGTGACATCGTCTTTGAATATTATGGTGGTTCAGAGGGCTTTGGCGTGACCTCGATTGGTCCCGCCGACTGGCGCAGCCATCCAGGCTCTGTCGGGCGCGCGACACTTGGCGTGATTCACATTGTCGACGATACGGGAGCAGAATTACCCACAGGTGAGATTGGCAAAATTTACTTTTCTGGTGGTCCCACGTTTGAATACTGGAACGATCAGCAAAAGACCCGCGATGCATATAACGCGCAAGGATGGGCCACCTACGGAGACATGGGGTATGTGGACGCAGAGGGCTATCTGTATCTGGCTGACCGACGCACGGATCTGATTCTGTCTGGTGGCGTCAATATCTACCCTCAGGAGATTGAAAACGCCATAGGGCAACACCCACTTGTCCAGGATGTTGCCGTGATTGGCGTACCGGATGCAGATTTTGGTCAAGTCCCAAAGGCCGTGGTTCAGTTGCATGATCATGCGCTGGCCAGTGAACCCCTGGCTCACGAGTTGATTACGTTCTGCAAGGATCTGTTGTCGCGTGTCAAAATGCCAAAATCGATTGTGTTTGAAGAAAACTTGCCTCGACTCGAGACCGGCAAGCTGCTGCGTCGCGTATTAAAAGAGCAATACCAGCATGACCCGCAGGCTGGTTATCGTGTGAAACCCTAGGGCTTGCTCCTTGCGCCTGACAGAATAAGAGACACTCCATGCGTCATGTCTACCGTGAAGACCACGAGCAGTTCCGCACACAGGTTCGCCGTTTTATCGAGCGTGAAATCACACCCTTTTATGCGGACTGGGAAGAGCAGGGTATTGTGCCCAAGTCGGTATGGCGTAAAGCCGGCCAGGAAGGCTTACTCAATCCGATGTTGCCAGAGCCCTTCGGTGGTGGTGGGGATTTTGGACACTCGGCCGTTCTGCTTGAGGAGTTTGGTCGCGCCAACTGCAGTGGTGTGGCGTTTCCCCTTCACTCGGATATCGTGGCGCCATATATTCATACCTACGGCACTGACGAACAAAAAACGCGCTGGTTATCCGCGATGGCAAGCGGTGAGGTGATTGGTGCGATTGCGATGACCGAACCCGGGACAGGTAGCGACCTCAAAGCCATTCGCACCACCGCCCAGCGTGATGGCGATCACTATCTCATCAATGGTCAAAAAACATTTATTTCGAATGGGCTCAATGCCGGGCTTGTAATCGTCTGCGCCAAGACCAATACTGAGGCGGGTGCCAAAGGGATTTCACTGATTGTTGTCGAGGAGGGCACGCCAGGGTTTACCAAAGGTCGCAAACTCAAAAAA
Organism: Alcaligenaceae bacterium; assembly: GCA_947372575.1. The sequence continues at coordinate 2,410 of CANBUF010000326.1, forward strand.
ATCGGATTGCGTTCTCAAGACACCTCGGAGTTGTTCTTTGACAATGTCCGCGTCCCTGTTAGCAATAGATTGGGCGAAGAAAATAGCGGTTTTAAATATCTGATGCAGGAGCTGGCTCAGGAAAGACTGGTCATCGCCGTGCGCGCCGTTGCCTCGATTGAAGCTTTTCTTGCCCGGACAATTTTATATACGCGTGACCGAAAGATTTTTGGTAACTCAGTCCTGTCCTACCAGAACACGCGTTTTAAGCTCGCCGAGGCAAAAGCCCAGTGCACGATGTTGCGCGTGTTTGTCGATGATTGCCTGGCCTTGCACTTTAAGCGTGCCCTGACGCCAGAGCGTGCGGCCATGGCCAAACTCAATGCTTCCGAAATGCAATCCCGTCTGCTGGACGAGTTTCTGCAATTACATGGCGGTTATGGCTATATGTCTGAATACCAGGTTGGAAATGCCTGGGTGGATGCGCGTGTTGGCAGGATTTATGGCGGTAGCAGCGAGGTCATGAAGGAAATCATTGCCCGCACGCTGGAGTCGGGACTGGACGAGTAAGCCGCATCAGGCGGCTTTAACAGGCTCTGTTTCGATAAACGCTGGACGTGCTGCCAGTTTTTTGTAATGGCGTGCCAGATTGAGATGCTGGCTGCGCCAGTCGATTTGTGCAAAGCGAAGATCCAGCATGCCCAGCGCACAACCCATTGCGATATCTGCAAGGGTGTAGTTCACGCCCATGCAGTAGTTTTGCTCGCCAAGGCTTGCATCCATCGAAATCAAGGCGGCATCTATTTTGCTGTACTGGCGTGCAATCCAGTCGGCATTTTGCTGACCTTCGGGGCGCTGTGTTTCTTTGAAAATCAGGCCGCACGCATCGAGTGTGCCGTCGGCCAGGGCTTCCCAGC
>CANBUF010000327.1 GCA_947372575.1 Alcaligenaceae bacterium
CGTGATTGATGGTGAATTTGTCTGTAAAACACTCTACCAGCGTGCCGGCCGGATCAAGCTCAAAGCAGCCAACGTCACCTTTGCCGATATTGTTCCCAAGGAAGGTCAGACGCTCGAAATCTGGGGCGTCGTCATTGCTGCGATCAAACAGTTTCGCACCTGACAAGGACTCAAGTCATGTTTGCCCTGGTCGATGGTAATAACTTCTTTGTCAGCTGCGAGCGGATTTTTCGGCCCAGCCTCAATGACACGCCCGTCGTCGTCCTATCCAACAATGATGGTTGTGCGATTGCTCGCAGCAACGAAGCCAAAGCCCTGGGGATCAAAATGGGCGCACCCTGGTTCAAAATTCGCCATCTGGCGGACAGCCACGGGCTAGTCGCACTTTCAGCCAATTTTGCCCTCTACGGCGACATCAGTGACCGGATGATGGCCATTGCGGCGGGGCTGGGTCCCAGCCAGGAAATCTATAGCATTGATGAGTCCTTCATTGGCCTGGATGGCGTGCGGGGCAGCCTGCTGCGCCGTGCGCATACGATTCGCAGCAGGATCCTGCAATGGACCGGAATTCCTTGCGGCATCGGGATTGGTCCGACTAAAACCCTGGCAAAACTGGCCAACTACATTGCCAAAACAGCTGAACGCACACCCGGGAGCTATCCTGCGCACTACGCACAGGTCTGCGATATGTCGACTTTGAATACCGAGGCGCGCAACGCCTTGCTCGCTGCCACGGACGTCTCAGAAGTCTGGGGTGTCGGTCGACAGTACGCCACGCAACTCAAGGCCTGTGGAGTGCAGACTGCGCTAGAACTCTCCCGAATGGATCTCCACCTCATCAGGAGTCGCTGGTCCGTTGTGCTTGAGCGCACCGCTCGCGAACTGCAAGGCATCGCGTGCATGGAGATCGAAGACATCGCACCCGATAAAAAAGAAATCGCCTGTACACGGTCTTTTGGCCATCCAGTCACCAGACTCGAAGACCTGCAAGAAGCCGTCAGTGAATTTGCCAGTCGTGCTTGCGAAAAACTACGCAGGCAACATAGCCATGCCAACAAGGTACTTTGCTTTATCCGCACCAGTCCGTTCAGGAAAGAAAAACAATACAGTCGCTCAGCCTGTACCCAGCTACTGTGGCCAACGTCGGATTCAGTTGCAATCGCTCAAGCCGCGCTAGCTGGTCTTAACGGAATATTTAAATCCGGCTATAACTATGCAAAGGCCGGCGTCATGCTGCTCGACCTACAAGACGCGACGCTCGGGCAGCAACGTCTGGAACTCTGCGAGCCTGATACCAGTCTAGGGTTGATGGTGACGCTCGATGCCCTGAATCAGCGCTATGGGCGGGGCACCCTGCTCCTTGCCAGCGCAGGATTGGCAGGCAACCGACGGGCCTGGTCAATGAAACAGGAAAGACGTACCCCACAGTACACGACACGCTGGGAAGACCTCGCAACCGTACGCGCTTGAAACCCAACCGTCCAATCAGGTCACACCGCTGACTGCCAGATTCTGGTTAACGGGGGCCGCTGTGCTCCATAACTGTTGGCGCCACCTGAACCCAATCAGCAGTGTGAGGCCTAGGCCGAGCAACGAATACACGCTCGCTGTTGCAGCAAAGCCCATAAAATTAATGAGGGAGCCAGAAAGCATCAATCCTGTCGGCAAGCCCCAGATCGCCAGCATCCGCATACCCATGACGCGTCCGCGGTAAGCAGGATCCGCGCATTTAAGCATCACACCTGCCAGCGGTGTCAGACAGATACTCTGACAAAGGCCAGCAGACGTCAGTAAGACGAGGCCCACAGCCATCTGTGTCACCTGCGCAAACACCAAATCCACCACAAACCAGCAAACCGCTGCAATGAGCATCAGACGTGCAGGGCCCATCGAAAACCGATTCATGCTGACTGCGAGCGAACCCACCAAGGATCCAAAGGCATAACTTGCGCCCATCAGACCAAGACCGGCCTGACCAACGTTATAAATATTTTTGGCGACAAAAGGCAACAAACCCAGGAACAACGGATAGGCCACGATGTTGACCAGAAAAGCCAGGGAAAAGGCCCCCAGCAATTCAGGCTTAGCCCAGACATAGCGAAACACTGCGCAAAGATCCTGAAAGAGCGATGCAGGAGGCGCTGCCAAAGAAGACGATGTCGCAGCAGTCGGCACGTCCTCGCAAGCTGGTACGCTCAAGACCGTCATCAGGTTTTTTTTACCAGGTGAGACACCCATTGCTAGCAAAAAACTCATGCCATATAACAGGGTCACGACAACATACGCTGGCACCAGGCCAAACGCTGCAAATACGCCAACGCCTGCCAACGCGCCCGCGATACGCGCAGAATCTGTTGTCACGCGGGACAGACCCAGCGCACCGATCATCTGCGTAGCAGGCAGTGTCTGGGAAATCAGGGCAAAGCGCATCATGATGTCTGAGGGTTTGATCATTCCGGAAATACCGGCAATGATCAACACTGTCAATGGCGTCAAAGCATCGTTGACTGCGAACACAGCCAGCGTAATCGCCAGCATGGCATAGACAGCACGTGTCACCATGAAGAGCTTGCGATATCCGATACGGTCGCCCGCCACGCCAAAGGCAGGCGAGATCAGCGAGCCGACATATTGCAAGGCACCAAACGCAACCAGCAGTAAAACGGACTCGGACTTCACCAGCACATACCAGCCCAGAATCAGGATTTCCATCTCAAAGGCCCAGGAGGCCAGGAGATCAGCTGGCCACTGAAAACGAAAGCTCTTTACGCCGAAGGGCGCAAACAAAGAAGGACGGACAGGCGGCATTAGAAAAACGATCTCAATCTTGTCTCCGAATTTTCGGCACTACAGGCTTTTTATAAGCTCTGGAGGCAAACGATACGGCAATTTACAAAGAATTGAAACTCATCCTGCAGATCCACACTCCATCACGTATAAGAGCATGGGGCTGTAGCAACATCAGTCCTTAACGATCGCAACTTCAGTCCCTCACGATCGCAGGCATCAGCCCCTGGCGATCGCAGGCAATACGCGGCCGATGCATGTGCCAAAGCCAATCCGTGGCTCCTTCTGGTGCTGGCACCAGCCTCGCAGCGTCACCTCGTCACCATCCTCAAGAAAGGTACGCGTCTGACCGTTTGCGAGCATAATGGGTGACTTGCCACCTTCGGTGATTTCAAGCAAGGCACCTGCCTGATCCAGCGTCGGACCAGACAGGGAACCCGTACCGAAAAGATCACCTGACTGCAAGTTACAGCCATTGATCGTGTGATGCGCCACCATCTGCGCCACCGTCCAGTAG
>CANBUF010000328.1 GCA_947372575.1 Alcaligenaceae bacterium
TCCCGGCGCGCGTATTGACTATGTGATCAATGCGACATTTGAACTGTTTGACAAACTCGGAGCAACCGAAGAACAGCTCGACTTTCCGGTCATCTATGCTTCAGGTCTGAACGGCTTTGCCGGTATGTCACCTGATGTGCGTGACGGCGATATGCGTCCTTTGTTTGACGCGATCCTCAAATACGTGCCGATGCGTGATGATGATCCTAATGCACCACTTCAGTTCCAGATTTCTTCAATTGATTACAACAGCTACGTTGGCAAGATCGGCATTGGTCGTATTCGTGCCGGTACCGTCAAGCCAGGCATGGAAGTTGTTTGCCTCAATGGTCCAGATAGCGTGCCCTTCAAAGGCCGTATCAACCAGGTTCTGAAGTTCAAAGGCCTTGAGCGCGAAATGGTTGACAGCGCGATTGCTGGTGATATCGTTCTGGTAAACGGAATCGAAGACATCGCCATTGGCACGACATTGTGCTCGCCTGACAATCCAGTCGCTTTGCCCATGCTCAAGATTGACGAGCCTACGCTGACCATGAACTTTATGGTCAATACCAGCCCCTTGGCTGGTCGTGAAGGTAAGTTTGTCACCAGCCGTCAGTTGCGTGATCGCCTGCAGCGTGAGCTGAAGTCCAACATGGCACTGCGCGTGCGTGATACGGACGATGACACCGTGTTTGAAGTGTCGGGTCGCGGTGAATTGCACCTGACCATTCTGATCGAAACGATGCGTCGCGAGGGCTACGAGCTGGCTGTTTCGCGTCCTCGCGTGGTGTTCCACGAAGAAAATGGCGTCAAGACTGAGCCATACGAACTCCTGACCATTGACCTTGAGGATAATACTCAGGGTGGCGTAATGGAAGAGCTGGGTCGTCGTAAAGCCGAATTGCTGGATATGGTCAGTGATGGCAAGGGCCGTACGCGTCTTGAGTACCGTGTGCCTGCGCGTGGTCTGATTGGATTCCAGGGCGAATTCATGACAATGACCCGTGGTAACGGTTTGATGAGCCACACGTTTGATGCGTATGGTCCAGTCAAAGACGGTTTGTTGGGTGAGCGTCATAACGGAGTACTGATCAGTCAGTACGACGGTGAGGCAGTTGCCTATTCAATCTGGAAACTTCAGGAACGTGGTCGCATGTTCGTGTCACACAATGACCCCGTCTACGAAGGCATGGTCATTGGCATTCACAGCCGTGATAACGATCTGGTCGTCAACCCGGTTCGCGGCAAGCAGCTGACCAACGTGCGTTCGTCAGGTACTGACGAAGCTGTGCGTCTGGTGACACCTGTTGATTGCAACCTTGAGTACGCGGTTGAGTTCATTAGTGATGACGAACTGGTTGAAGTGACACCTAAGAGTATTCGTATTCGTAAGCGTTACCTCACAGAAAACGAGCGTAAGCGTATGTCACGTTAATTTTTAACGTTGCTGCGGATTGTTCGGCTTAAACGCTGAACAGTAAAAAAGCGCACTTCATTTGAAGTGCGCTTTTTGTTGCCCATTTGAATCATTAGTAAGATGATCCGACTTAAGCAATCAGTCAGTAGTTTGAGTCAAACGGTTTGACTCCACCATCACCCTGGTCACAATTGGCTGACAAGGATGCCAGCCAGGCAAATACGGGCTGACTTAAATACCGCCCAGGCAAACGTATTTCATTTCGATGAAGTCATCCATGCCAAAGACTGAGCCTTCACGACCCAATCCCGATTGTTTGACTCCGCCAAAGGGTGCCATTTCGTTGGAGATGAGACCGGTGTTGACACCGACCATTCCATACTCAAGTGCTTCGGCTACGCGGAAAATGCGGCCAATATCGCGACTATAAAAATAGGATGCCAGACCGTATTCTGTATTGTTTGCCAGCCTCACCACATCTGCTTCATCGGTGAATTTGACAACAGGTGCCAGAGGGCCAAAGGTCTCTTCGCGCATGCACAGCATGTCTTCTGTCACATTCGCAATCACGGTCGGCTGGTAAAAGCGACCACCACGGCTGTGTCGTGCACCACCGGTCAGGACGCGTGCCCCCTTGGCGATGGCATCCTGGACGTGTTGTTCAACCTTGGTAACTGCTGCGTCATCGATCAGGGGGCCTGTTGTGACATTATCCTCAAAGCCTTCTCCGACAGACAGGCTGCTGGAGACACGTGCAGCGAGTTTTTCAACAAAGCTGTCATAGACCTTGGCATGCACATAAAAACGGTTAGTGCATACGCAGGTCTGACCAGCATTTCGATATTTGGAGGCCATCGCGCCTTCGATTGCTGCATCGATATCTGCATCCTCAAAGACGATGAATGGCGCATGGCCACCGAGTTCAAGCGACATTTTCTTGATCGTGGGTGCGCTTTGCTGCATCAAGATGCGACCGACTTGTGTGGAGCCGGTGAACGTGACCTTGCGCACAATTGGGCTGGCGCACAGGACTTTGCCGATCTCGATAGAACGCTCGCTGTCGGCGCTCAGGATGTTGAGCACGCCGGCAGGGATACCCGCCTGTTCGGCAAGGACGGCCAGGGCGAGTGCTGAGAGAGGTGTTTGTTCCGCAGGCTTGAGGACGATGGTGCAACCCGCAGCCAGTGCGGGAGAGACCTTGCGGGTGATCATTGCCGTGGGAAAGTTCCAGGGCGTAATGGCGACGCACACACCAATGGGTTCGCGCAGCACGAGCATGCGACTGTTGACGTTTGGGGCGGCAATCGTATCGCCCATGACGCGTTTGGCTTGTTCGGCAAACCATTCAACAAACGAAGCGCCATAGGCGATTTCGCCCTTGGACTCAGGAAAGGGTTTGCCTTGTTCGACGGTCATGATTCGCGCCAGATCGTCGGTGTTGGCGACAATCAGATCAAACCATTTACGCAGGATGGCAGAGCGCTCTTTAGCGGTCTTGGCGCGCCAGGCGGGAAAGGCCCGGTTTGCGGCAGCGATTGCGTCTTCGGCCTGGTTGGGCATCAGGTTGGCTACGTGGGCGATGGTGCTGCCCGTGGCGGGATTATCTACCGCAAAGAGGCCACTATCCTTGGCATCGACCCATTTGCCATCAATGTATGACTGGGATCGGAGCAGGTCCGGGTTGTTCAGTTTGACAGGAAAAATCGCGCGGTCCATGTGTTGCCTCTTTTTTTAGGTATGAAATAAATGTCGAAATATTCTAGCGCTTTGTCAGTCCATCCACCTTGCGCCTAGTCTGTCCATACATTGCGCTTTGTCAGCCCATACATTGCGCTTTGTCAGCCCATCCACAACGCGCCTTATCCGTCGCTCCACAGTGCCCAGGATTACCTCTT
>CANBUF010000329.1 GCA_947372575.1 Alcaligenaceae bacterium
TTTTCGGTGCGGGCGGTTTAAGGTCAGGGTGGCTACGCCCTCTTTCACTTCAAAGCTGATTGCGTCCAAAAGTACAACTCCCGAGTGTGATGTCCAATCTGGCTTGATTGTATGTGTACTGCGTTATATGCCAAGTACAGGTGCGGGTAAAGTACAGTTAATATCTGATGATTAAAAAAATACAGCATGCCGCGAGCGTGCTTCGAGACAACCTGTACATACGGGCAATCTGTTCCTACAAATCAGTGAATGACATCATGAACCCAATCAGATTTGAAAAAACGCCAGATGGCATCGTCACGCTTACCTTCGACGCACCCGAGCAATCTGCCAACACCATGACCGCGGCCTTCAAACAGGCCTTCAGCGACGTCATCGGACGACTGGAAGCGGAAAAAGACCAGATCACAGGCGTGATTATGACGTCGGCAAAAAAAACATTTTTCGCTGGCGGTAATTTAAAGGATCTGATGGCGGTCACCCCAGAGCAGGGAGAAGAGTTTTACAGCCGCTCCATCAAAGCCAAACTTGAACATCGCAGACTCGAAAAGCTCGGCAAACCCGTTGTCGCCGCAATCAACGGTACTGCGCTCGGTGGCGGATGGGAACTTTGCCTGATGAGCCACGCACGTTTTTGCCTGGACGATGACAAGATCTTGCTGGGTTTACCTGAAGTCACACTTGGATTGCTGCCTGGTGCAGGCGGTATCGTGCGCATGACGCGAATGCTTGGCCTGAAGGCGGCACTGTCCTACCTCACGGAAGGCAAACTTTTCAGCCCTGCAGACGCGATAAAAGCCGGCCTGCTCAATGGTCTGGCTCAAACCCAGAGCCAGCTGATAGAACAGGCACGCGCCTGGATTCGAAGCGTTCCCGCCCCGAGTCAACCGTGGGACCAGCCTGGGTTCCAGATTCCGGGTGGCCCTGCCACGTCCGCCGAACTGATGGAGCTAGCCGAAACAACCAGAGCAAGCTTATTCAAAAAAAATCGTGGATGCCTGCCTGCACCTGCAACGATCCTACAGGCTGCTATTGACGGCATGTCGGTCGAGATCGATGAAGCCCTGCGCATTGAAACGCGTGCCATGACATTGCTGGTAACCCATCCTGTATCTAAGAACATGATCAACACGTTCTTTTTTCAAGCAAATGAGATCAAAGCCGGGAAAAGTCGTCCCGCAGACGTCCCTCGCGCGACATTTACTCGTGTGGGCGTGCTGGGCGCAGGATTAATGGGGGCAGGCATTGCCTATTCAAATGCCATGCGCGGCCTGACAACAGTCCTGAAAGACGTTTCTATCGCGGCTGCAGACAAGGGTAAGTTACACACAGAAAAGCTGTTGGACAAGCAAGTTCAACGTGGGCAGCTGAGCACTGAAAAGCGCAACGCTGTCCTGGAGCGCATCACGCCAACCGATCGCGTTCAGGATCTGCAAGGGTGCGAGCTGATCATCGAAGCCGTCTTTGAAAAACGGGAACTTAAGGCTCTGGTCACGCGAGAGGCTGAACCCTTTCTGACCCCCAACGGCATTATGGCATCCAACACGTCTACCCTGCCCATCAGCGGTTTAGCGAGTGCCTCGGCCCATCCTGAAAATTTCATCGGTCTGCATTTCTTTTCACCCGTCGATAAGATGCCGCTAGTAGAAATCATCAAAGGTCAAAAGACCTCCGACGAGACACTGGCGCGCGCCTTTGACTATGTCATGCAGATTGGCAAAACTCCGATTGTTGTCAACGATAGTCGTGGATTTTTTACCTCGCGCGTGTTCAGGACTTTCAGGAACGAAGGCATCAGAATGCTTGCAGATGGCATTGATCCTGAGCTGATTGAAAATGCGAGCCTGGATGCAGGCATGCCTGTCGGTCCACTTGCTGTGGCAGACGAAGTCTCCATGGCACTCTCCATGTCGGTCACAGAACAGACCAGAATCGATCTGGAGGCGGAGGGCAAACGCTATGTCCCGGATGCTGCCGATGCCGTGGTTGCAAAAATGGTGACCGAACTCAAGCGCCCCGGTCGCGCAGGTGGTGGCGGTTTTTATGAGTATCCAGCAGAGGGCAAAAAATATCTCTGGCCTGAGCTCGCCCATCATTTTCTCTCAGGAAGCGTTGAAATACCCTATCAGGATATGAAAGACCGGATCCTCTTTGTCCAGGCAATCGAAACTGTTCGATGCATGCAAGAAGGCGTTCTGCAATCCTCTCGCGACGCCAATATCGGATCGATCATGGGAATCGGATTCCCACGCTGGACCGGGGGTGCCATTCAATTCATCAACCAGTACGGCCTCGAAAAATTTACTGCCCGCGCACGCCAGCTGCAGGAGCTTTATGGTGAGCGTTTTGCGCCACCCGCCATGCTGCTTCAAAAAACAATCACTGGCCAAGTGTTTGAATAAATGAATGCATAAGACTCATACAACAGGAAAATAAGTCGTTTACGACATGAAAATAAGTCGTAGGCGACAAGAGAATACATCCGACGCAAACCACAACTAACCATAACAAACCACAACTAACCATAACAAACCACAACTAAAAATATTGAGACCCAACTCATGATTCAAAACACTGAGCAACAAATCGTCGATGAGGCGATTACTTCCCGCCATTCGATTCGTGCATTTTTACCAACGCCAGTCGCACGTGAGGACATTGAGCGCATGCTCGAAGTTGCTGCCCGTGCGCCCTCCGGTTCAAACACGCAGCCTTGGAAGGTCTATGTCCTCACCGGTGATATTAAAAACCGCCTATCCACGGAAATTACAAAGGTATATGAGGACAGTGCGCAATTTGCGGCGCTGACTGAGGAATATCGTTACTACCCGCACCAGTGGGAGTCTCCCTACATAGAACGTCGCCGTAAAGTCGGTCTGGATCTTTACAAACTGCTCGGCCTGGGACGCGATGACAAGGCTGGTATGCATGCGCAGCATGGTCGTAACTATGTATTTTTTGATGCCCCTGTTGGAATCATATTCACCATGGATCGGACCATGAATACAGGCTCATGGCTGGATTTTGGATGTTTTCTCCAGAACCTGATGGTCGCAGCGCGAGGACGGGGACTGGATACCTGCGCACAGGCTGCATTCAACCGGTTTCACCCGGTGATCCGAAGCGTCACAGGCATTGTGGAAAGTGAAATTGTGATTTGCGGCTTAGCACTTGGATTCGCAGATCATTCCCGAATTGAAAATAGTCTGATCAGCGAACGCGAGCCTGTCTCAGGCTTTACAACTTTTCTTGAGTAAGGATTTAAAACCC
>CANBUF010000330.1 GCA_947372575.1 Alcaligenaceae bacterium
GTATTGCCTCGAATAAGTTTTTTAACTGAACAGTGCTTTTTACACGTTCAGCAAGATTGCGTCCAATCAACATTTGCATGTCTGTCAGAGTTGGATCAGAATCAAGGGATACTAAAGCGGGGAAATCTGATCCCTTGCTAAAAAAATGAGACACGCTTATATGAAATCCCCCTTGCCGCAACGTATTTTTAGCCGATTCCTGACCGTCTCCCTGCTTTGCTTCGGCGCCAGTGCTGTTGCGCAAAGTTATCCAACCAAACCCATCAAACTCATCGCACCCTTTGCACCAGGCGGCATCACAGATGTCATGGCCCGTGCGGTCGCAAGCAGACTCACCACCGAACTCGGCCAACCCGTCGTGGTTGAAAACCGGGCGGGTGCGAGTGGTGTGATTGGCTCGGCCGCGGCTGCGCGAGCCGAACCCGACGGCTATACATTGCTGATGGGTAATATTTCTACGCTCGGGATCAACCCGGCAGTGATTAAAGAACTTGGTTACGACCCAGTTAAAAGCTTTACCCCCGTCTCGCTGGTGGCCGTGCAACCGCTGATCGTCGCGGTCAGCACAAACACACCGGCCAACAACATGGCTGAGCTTGTAGCACTGGCGAAGTCCAAGCCGGGTGGTTTGTTTTACGGGACATCGGGCAGTTCATATCAGCTCGTGACAGAAGCCTTCAGCGAAGCGCTCGGCATCAAGATGACGCACGTCCCATTCAAAGGCAGCTCACCTGCCATCGAAGCCATGATGAGCAATCAAATCAATGTCATCTTTGATCCGTTTTCAACAATCTACGCTCAGGTCAAAGCAGGACGCGTACGTGGACTGGCCATGACGACTAAAACCCGTTCAGACATCGCGCCGGAATTACCAACGGTGTCAGAAACCGTTTTACCTGGTTTTGAAGCAAGCTCCTGGCAAGGTGTTGTGGCGCCGGCTGGCACACCGGCTGAGATCATTAATAAACTGAATCTTGCGATTGTAAAAATCCTGAGTACAAAAGAGGTGAAAGAGCAATTTGCCAAACAAGGCGTTGACCCCTCCCCCACTACGCCTAAGGAGTTTGGTGATTACATCGCCTCTGAGCAGGCGCGCTGGATGCGAGTAGCCAAGCAAGCTGGGATTCAGCCTGAGTAACTCTTTCCAACTACAAAAGTCCAGGAAATAAACCACCATCAATCAGCAGGCTTTGGGCAGTGATATAGCCCGCCTGCTGACTGCATAAAAACGCACACGCCTCGCCAAACTCCTGCGCAGTGCCTAGCCGACGTGCAGGAATGGTCGCAACCTGCAATGCGACCTCTTGTTCGAGCGATCTGCCGGACTGGGTTGCACGCTTGGTGTTGTTGCTGCGCAAGCGATCAGTATCGAATTTTCCAGGCATCACATTATTAATCGTGACATTGTGCTGGGCGACCTGTCGCGCAATGCCACTGACCGCACCCGTCAAACCCGCACGAGGCCCATTTGAAAGGATCAGCATGTCGACGGGAGATTTCACCGCACCCGAAGTGATATTCACAATTCGACCAAAGCGACGCTCAATCATCTGATCGATAGTGAGCTTGATGAGGTCGATAGGCGCCAGCATATTCATATCGATTGCTGCGAGCCAGTCATCACGACTGAGTTCACGGAAATCAGCAGGCTTTGGACCACCAGCGTTATTAATCAGGATATCGATTTGCGGTGCAGACTGAATCAGTCTCAGACGATCCTCTGCTTTAGAGACATCCGCCACCACAGGCACGACGTTGCCACCCGTTGCTGATTTAATCTGAGCGGCACTTTCCATCAAGGTCTGCTCAGTGCGAGCGGCCATCACAACGTTGACGCCTTCGCGGGCAAGGGACATGGCGCACGCCATCCCGAGCCCGGAGCTCGCGCCGCACACGAGTGCCCATTTTCCTTGCAGACCTAGATCCATCCGCTTAACGTCCCGCAGCTTTCGCCGTACGACCACCGGCTACGCCCATATCGGTGGTCGGAGTATCCAGAATGATGGTGCGGACATTTTGTATCGATAAGCCAATACTTTTTTCTACCGCATTGGCAAGCGCAGCAACCAAAGCCGCTTTGAGCTCCTCCGTGCGTCCAGAAATCAGCCCGACAGTCGCCAGCGCCATATCCTTACCCAGCTCGCCCCCCACGATCACGTTTTCGCGGGGTGTTTCGAGAATCACGACACGTATCGAAGGCAAGGGGGCAGCAATACTGTCTATCACAGCTTGCGTCATATTTTTTAGCAAAGCCGTTTTTTGTTCGGCGCTATGTCCCTGCATAATCTGAATATTGATAATTGGCATGGTGTGCTATCTTTCCCGAGATCGTTTTAAGTTATTCGTTTTAAGTTATTGTGCTTAGCTGCGAACCGCAGCTTCGCGTTCATTTACGCATTCGCATTCATTTATATACCAAGATCACTAACGTGTCTGCACATCCATCACCCTTCAAGAGCAAAGGCGGTTTAAGCCGCGTTCTGAATGCCGCACGCTATTCTGCACAGGGGTTAAGTGCTGCATTGCGGCATGAGGCGGCCTTTCGGCAGGAACTGTTTCTGACCCTGATCCTCACGCCGGCCGCTTTCTGGGTCGGTCAAAGCAGCATGCAGCGCCTTGTACTGATTGCTGCACTCGTTTTTGTACTGGTCGTTGAACTGCTGAATTCTGCTATTGAGGCCGTTGCAGACGCTGTCTCGCTCGAAGAGAATCCCCTCATTGGTCGTGCTAAAGACCTGGGGAGTGCAGCCGTATTGCTCAGCCTGCTGCTGGCAGCGGGTTTGTGGCTCGTGATGCTGCTCAATCACTGGTTTCCCATGCTCTAATTCAGCTTATACAAAAATTACGCATAGATAAAATGTCATTCATCACAAAACTAGACGCCGCCTGGGCAAGCTCAAACTCTCTCCTGATGGTGGGTCTAGACCCTGATCTGCCCCGACTACCCAAAGAGCTTGCGGACAAACCGGATGCGATCTTTCAGTTTTGTAAACAGATTGTCGATGCAACCGCCCCCTACGTCTGTGGTTTTAAACCCCAGATTGCTTATTTTGCAGCCGCACGCGCCGAGGGCCAGCTCGAAGACCTCTGTGCCTACATGCGCGAAACTTACCCACACCTGCCTATCATGATGGATGCTAAGCGTGGGGACATCGGTGCAACAGCGACCCAGTATGCAAAAGAAGTGTTCGGACGCTATGGCGCAGACGCAGTGACAGTGAGTCCGTATCTTGGTGGCGATTCAGTCCAACCCTATCTCGAATGG
>CANBUF010000331.1 GCA_947372575.1 Alcaligenaceae bacterium
CTCGGCAATGGCTCGAACGATATTCTTGAGCTGGTTGCAATGGCCATCCTCGAGCCCTCAAGCTCAGTGGTCTACGCTCAGCACGCCTTTGTTGTGTATCGCCTCGCCACTCAGGCGCGCGGTGCCCGTCACATCATGGTGCCCGCACGTGACTATGGGCATGATTTGCCCGCCATGCTTGAGGCGATCGATGACAGTACGCGACTGGTATATATCGCGAATCCAAATAATCCTACCGGCACGTATCTGGCGAATGACGATATTGAGTCGTTCCTGTCGCAAGTGCAGGCACGCCATGGCGCGCGCGTCACCGTTGTGCTCGACGAAGCGTATAACGAGTTTCTGGAACCTGCGTTGCGTGTGGATAGTATCGGGTTGGTTAAACGTTTTTCAAATCTGATCGTGTCACGCAGTTTTTCCAAAGCATATGGACTTGCAGGTTTGCGCGTAGGTTTTGCCGTGGCACAGCCTGCATTAACTGATTTACTTAACCGCGTGCGTCAGCCTTTTAATGTGAACTCTCTCGCGCAAGCCGCTGCAATCGCCGCCTTGAACGATAAAGAATTCCAGGTGAAAAGTTTTGCAGTCAACCGCGACGGTAAAGCGCAATTGCAACAGGCTTTCGATGCGCTCGGCTTGAAATATGTCCCGAGTTACGCGAATTTTGTTTTAGTGCATGTCGGAGATGCCGCGCGCATCAATCTTGAGCTGCTCAAGCGCGGTGTGATCGTGCGCCCCGTTGCCGGAGATGGTTTGCCAGAGTGGTTGCGCGTATCGATTGGCCTGCGTGAAGAAAATCAGAGATTTATCGAGGCATTGACAGATATTCTTTCAGCGACTGGCACATGAGTGTGGCTGATATTGGGGCGACCGCTGAACAGTGGCCCGTGAAAATCAATACGCTTGCAATCGTCGGCGTGGGGCTGATTGGTGGCTCATTTGCCGCTGCCTGTCGCAAAGCTGGCATCGTGTCGCGTGTGATCGGGGCAGGGCGCAAACCCGAGACCTTGGCTCAGGCTGTTGGGTTGGGCTTGATTGACGAGGCCGTCACGCTCGAAGAGGCTGCGCTCCAGGCAGACTTGATTTTCATTGCAGCTCCCGTCGGCGCCTTTGAGGCTATTTTTACATCCCTCGCGCCCAAGCTCAATCCACGTGCGTTGATTACCGATGGTGGCAGCACAAAACAGAATGTAGTGGCCGCTGCACGCGCGGGACTTCAAGGTCGTATCGGTCAATTTGTCCCCGCTCATCCAATGGCGGGATCGCATGAAAAAGGTCCGCAGGCCGCCGATGCAAGTCTTTATGCAGGCAAAAGGGTGATATTGACCCCTTTAGTTGAAAATACTGCTGCAGATGTCGCACGTATTCAGGCCGTATGGCAGGCCTGTGGCGCACAGGTCAGTACAGCGACACCTGCCCAGCATGACGGTATGGTTGCGGCCGTCAGTCATTTGCCCCATTGGCTCGCTGCGCTATTCATGCAGCATATCGTGGCCAGCCAGGATGCTGCGCTCAAGTTGCAAACCGCGGGCACAGGTTTCAGGGATTTCACGCGTGTCGCGCAGGGCTCTGCTGAAATGTGGTCTGACATATTTATGGCGAATCGGGATGCAATGCTCGACGAGCTCAAAGCATTGCGTATTGTCATGGATCGGGCCGAGCGTGCTCTTGAGGCATCGGACGAGGGCTGGTTGCGCGAGATGCTCGAAGCTGCCGCAAAAGCCCGCGCTGACTGGTCAGGGAATCAAACATGACACATACCGACTTTCTTGACTTGTCTGCTGCCAGGCATGCCCAGGGCACGATCACATTGCCAGGTTCAAAAAGTATTTCCAATCGCGTGCTGCTCCTTTCTGCGCTCGCGGAAGGCGATACGCGCATAGATGGCTTGCTACAGTCTGATGATACGCAGGTGATGCTGGCTGCTTTGCAGCAACTCGGTGTAAACATCACAACGCATGCCCAAGATTCAGTGACGGTAAGTGGCGTGACGCAGTTCCCGGTCAAAGACGCAGCACTCTTTATGGGTAATGCGGGGACGGCGATTCGTCCATTGACCGCAGCGCTTGCGATGATGGGGGGGCACTACACCTTGTCAGGCGTTGCCCGTATGCATGAGCGTCCGATTGGTGATCTGGTCGAGGGCTTGCAGGAAATGGGGGCGCAGGTGAGCTACCTCGGCACGCCTGGTTATCCGCCTCTTGAGATCCATGCCGCACACGCGCTAAGTGATCGTGTGCGCGTGCAAGGCTCGGTCTCCAGCCAATTCCTGACCGCGGTGCTGATGGCTGCACCGTTGGCGGTTATGCAGTCTGGCCGCGCCCTGACGATCGAGGTCGTAGGCGAACTCATCTCCAAACCCTATATAGAAATTACGCTCAATCTGATGGCACGCTTTGGTGTGAGGGTTGATCGACATGGCTGGCAAGAGTTTGTGATCAGTCCTGGTAGTCGTTATCGTTCGCCTGGACAGATATTTGTCGAAGGCGATGCGTCTTCTGCCTCATATTTTCTTGCGCTTGGCGCGATTGGTGGTGGCCCGGTGCGTGTCGAAGGTGTGGGCGATCAGAGTATTCAGGGCGATGTTGCTTTTGCTGACACGATCGAGGCGATGGGTGCAACAGTCAAGCGTGATGCGAATTCGATTGAGGTGACAGGCGTAAATGTAGCGAGTGGCGCGAGATTGAAAGCCTTCGATATGGATTTCAATTTGATTCCGGATGCGGCGATGACAGCTGCTGCGCTGGCAATGTTCGCCGATGGTCCCTGCACCTTGCGCAATATTGCGAGTTGGCGGGTCAAGGAAACAGACCGGATTCATGCCATGCAGACCGAACTACGCAAATTAGGTGCGGCGGTGGAGAGTGGCCCTGACTGGTTACGTGTGTCTCCCGTGGCGTCAGGTCACTGGCAGGACGCTGCAATTGATACCTATGATGATCATCGGATGGCGATGTGCTTTTCACTGGCCGCATTTGGTCAGTCTGCCGTGCGGATCATGGACCCCGGTTGCGTCAGTAAAACTTTACCAACTTATTTTGATGTGTATGCGAGCTTGCTGAAATGACCCAATTGGCACCAGTAATCACCATTGATGGTCCGACAGCCTCTGGAAAAGGGACCGTTGCGCACCGTGTTGCGCAAGCGCTGGGATGGGGCGTGCTGGATAGTGGGGCACTTTATCGCCTGACGGCATTGTCTGTCATGCGCAGCAATATCTCTCCTGAAGACGGCCCCTC
>CANBUF010000332.1 GCA_947372575.1 Alcaligenaceae bacterium
AACGTAACCCCTGAACAATGCCTGTCCACATCGAAACTGCGACATGTTGTGACGGGACCTCGTGAATATGCAACAGCAGCAGCGCAATGATGCCCGTCAAGGCAAAGATCCCCGAGGCCAAATACGCGGAAGCGATACCTGTCCAGGCAATCAAGGCTCCACCTAGCGCAGGACCCGCGACCTGTGATACTTGAAAAATGACTGTCCCCACGGCCGAGCCACGCGCAAAATCATGCCGCTGGAGGACCTGCGCAAACAAGACCTGATAAGTGGGACGCAAAAATGCACGCGCGAGCCCGGCCAATCCAATTCCAGCGTAAATGAACCACTCTGTCTGAGTCGACGCAACAGACCAAACCTTGAGTGTGACGCAGACCATCAAGGCGGCAATCAACGCATGGATGGCACATCCCATAATCGCAATCCGCCGCTTGGACAGTACGTCGACAGCATGGCCTGCGAACAACGCACTGCAAAAGTAGGGAACAACCTCTGCCAAGCCAATCAGGCCCAATGAAAGCGGGTCCTTCGTGAGCTCATAAATGTGCCATCCTACGGTGACGGCAAGAATCTGATAACTCAGTGTCAGTGAGATACGATAAAGCATCAGTTGCGTAAAGGATTTTGAAATGATCATGAAAGCATTGACGGGTCAAAAACGAATCGTCCAAGCATAGCGCGGAATACCACTTTCCCGGAGCCCGGCAATGCGTTACTTTTTTACAATAATGCAGAATATTTGCAATGACTCTGGATAATCAGCCATGACATCTCCCTCGACACGAACGATAAAGACCCCATTACTCGAAATTGAGTATCTGGAGTGGAACCCTCAAGGCAAAAAAACAGTCGTCCTGACCCACGGCTGGCCCGATGCGCCGATTACCTGGCGAAGTGTGGCCAAGGGCCTGTGCGAGACAGGCCTGCGCGTCATTGCACCGGCCTTGCGCGGATTTGCGGGGACGCGTTTTCTCTCGGCGCAGACCCCACGCAGTGGCCAGCTTGCTGCCTTGGGGCGCGACATGCTGGATTTCATTGATGCGCTCCAGCTGGAGCATCCGATTCTTGTCGGACATGACTGGGGTGCACGTGCCGTCGCCAATGCCGTCGGCTTACGGCCTGAGGTCGCATCACATCTTGTCATGCTGTCCGTAGGGTATGGCACAAACGACCCTAATCAAACGCTCACCTATGCACAGACCCGCAACTACTGGTATCACTGGTTCATGGCGACAGCACGTGGAGAGAAAGCCGTCAAAACAGATGGCAAAGGTTTTGCAAAGATGATGTGGGATACCTGGTCACCCCAAGGCTGGTATGACGAAGCAGACTTTCTCGAGACCGCGCAGGCCTTTGAAAATCCGGACTGGGCAGCTGTCGTCTTACATTCTTATCAACAGCGCTGGGGGCACGCAGTCAGCTTTCCTGAGTATGCTGCAGAGGAATCACAGCTCAATTCTGCACCTGTCATCGCTACACCGACGTTGGTCATGCATGGCTTGGCGGACAGTTGCAGTTACCCTGATATGTCTGCAGGAAAGGAGTCTTTTTTCTCAGGAATATATAAAAGAATATTGATCGAAGGTGCCGGGCATTTTCCGCAAAAGGAGAATCCGGCCCGTGTACTGAGTGAGATCAAGGATTTTTGTCTGTGATAGGGTCGATTTGACTTTGTAGGTTAACGATTCGACTTATGATGGATACCATTGACAAACAACATAATCTGACCATCCGGAGCCGCGCATGACCTTGTTAGGAAAAATCGTTCAATCAAGGCATTTGTCTAAAATGCATCAGTCAGTCAGACGCCTGATGTCAGAGCGTGGCGAATCCAACAGCTCAAGCATGGCACAAGATGTCATCCAGCAATACCAGTTGCTGGACGAGGCAAGTCGTACGGATCTCTACACGACGCTTGCTGAAAAATATAACCCTGATGCCAAGCTCATGTTGCTGGCTGCTCAGACCTATGCGGACAAACCCACTGCCAAAAACCTGATTGCACTGACTCAAGCATCAGAGTCACCGAGACAGGAATTACTGCGGCGCATGAACCGCGCACCGGGTGGCACCAAAGCCGTTGTCAAGATGCGGCGCGAGCTTTTAAAGTTATTGGATAAACGCCCCGATCTGGCGGCGCTTGACTATGACATTCGCCATCTGCTGTCCTCCTGGTTCAACCCAGGTTTTCTCAAGATGCATCAGGTTGACTGGCGCTCACCCGCGTACGTACTCGAAAAAATCATCCAGCACGAAGCCGTTCATGCAATCGATGGCTGGGACGATCTCAGGCGTCGACTTCAGCCGGATCGCAGATGCTTTGCATTTTTTCATCCACAGCTGCCCGATGAACCGCTGATTTTTGTTGAAGTCGCCCTCCTTTCCGACATTCCAACCGCAATCGGGCCTCTGGTTGACAAAAAATCTACCCCTGCCGAAAGCTCAAAATTCAAAGTGGCCTGCTTTTACTCTATTAGCAACTGCGAGCCAGGGCTGCGTGGCGTCTCACTCGGTAACTTCCTGATTAAACGCGTGGCGGATCAACTCAAGGCTGAGTTACCCAGTCTGAAAACATTCGTGACACTGTCCCCAATCCCCGGCTTTGTTGAGTGGATGACGCGTGGGGCTGACTTGACCGTCTTGACTGAGCTGCCTGCCGTGGCCAGCCGTTACGAAAAAGCCATGCAGACTATCAGCCTCAAAGGCAGGACATGGGCACAACGCATTACAGAAGGCTGGACGCCCGCGAATGGTAGCGAACAAGAAAAAGAAGCACTGATCACCCTGTGTTCGATTTACCTGCTGCATTACTCGACCAGACGCGGCGGCAGCCCAGTTGCCAAATTCCATCTGGGTAATGGTGCAAAGCTCAATCGAATTAACTGGGCGGCTGACTTATCCAAGAAAGGCTTGCGAGAGTCAGCCGGATTGATGGTCAACTATTTGTACGACCTGGATGAAATAGAGAGCAACCAGGAAAAGTTTGTCACGGGCGAAGTCGCGCATGCACGCGCAGTCGGAAAATTGATTTAATCAGCAATGCTCGCGACCCTCTTTAAACTTTCACTACTTGCACTCGCTATCTGGGTAGTCTATGCCCATCTAACCGGACATCCATCAAAAGATTTTGTGATCCGCACGCTCAAGAAAAGTAGTGCTCTGTCACGCTCAAGAACCACGTTATGGATCTGGTGGGGCTTAATTGCAACAGGAGCCGTCTGGCTCCTGTTGTCAATG
>CANBUF010000333.1 GCA_947372575.1 Alcaligenaceae bacterium
TTGCGCGCTGCAACAACGACATGCGCCCCAGCCTCGGCTAAGGCGAACACGGCGGCCTGGCCAATCCCGCGGCTGCCGCCCGTCACCAACGCACGACGTCCATCCAGCCTGAAACTTGGTGTTTTCACAGTCACTCCTTGAGCCATCAAAATTATTGAATCGATATGTCTATCCGTCGATTATGCAACGAGCTTGCAAACGGTTGCAATCCATACACAGAAAATTCATACTTTTTTCAGCACACTATGCGATGATCACGCTAACCATCAAAAACTGGGGCACGCATGTCAGATACGAATCAGCAGGTTTCTCCCTCCACGCGCAGCGAACACGATTTACTCGGCTATCGTGACGTGCCCTTTGATGCCTATTATGGTGTGCATACCCTGCGGGCGATTGAAAACTTCCCCATCACGGGCTTGCCGATTTCCATGGTTCCCGACTTAGTGCGGGCGCTGGCCGAAATCAAAATGGCTGCAGCACTCACCAACCGGGATTTGGGCATGCTCGACGCCAGTCGCTGTCAAGCCATTGTTGCCGCCTGCCATGAAATTCTCGCGGGCAAATGGCATGAACACTTCATGGTGGACATGATCCAGGGCGGCGCAGGCACATCGACCAATATGAATGCGAACGAGGTCATTGCCAATCGTGCGCTCGAGTTGCTGGGGTACGCGCGTGGTCAATACGACAAACTCCACCCCAACGAGCATGTCAATCTGAGCCAGTCCACCAACGACGTCTATCCAACTTCACTCAAGCTCGCAACCTACAGGGGCTGCCAGCATTTGCTGACGTGCATGGCGAGCCTGCAAGAGGCGTTCGAGTCAAAAGCCGTTGAGTTCAAAGATCTGCTCAAGGTCGGGCGCACGCAGTTGCAAGATGCCGTGCCTATGACCCTGGGTCAGGAGTTTCGCACCTACTCTGTCATGCTTGGTGAAGACATCCAGCGCCTGAGCGAAGCGCTCCCACTGATCTGCGAGATCAATATGGGGGCGACCGCCATCGGAACGGGCATCAATACCCATCCGGAATATGCCGAGCGCGTGATGGCGCATTTAAGTGAGATTACGGGGCTGCCTCTTGAGACTGCGCCGAATTTGATTGAAGCCACACAAGATTGCGGTGCATTTGTGCAGCTTTCCGGAGTGCTTAAACGTATTGCCGTCAAAATTTCCAAAGTCTGTCACGATCTGCGCCTGCTTTCGAGCGGGCCGCGCGCCGGTTTTGGTGAAATCAATCTGCCTGCGATGCAGGCGGGCTCAAGCATCATGCCAGGCAAGGTGAACCCCGTCATCCCCGAAGTCGTCAATCAAGTGGCCTACGAGGTGATTGGCAACGATGTAACCATCAGCTTTGCCGCAGAAGGTGGTCAGTTACAGCTCAATGCCTTCGAACCCATCATTGCGTATTCGATGTTTCGCAGCGTTTCCCATCTGGCGAATGCATTTCAGACACTCGAACATCGCTGCGTGCGTGGCATTTCCGCCAATCCTGACCGCCTCAAAGAACATCTAGACCGTTCAATTGTGCTGGTTACGGCACTCAATCCCTACATCGGCTACCAGCATGCAACCGAGGTCGCCCAGGAAGCGCTCGAAACGGGCAAGCGGGTCTACGACATCGTGCTTGACCGGGGGTTACTCGACAAAGCAAAACTTGATGAAATCCTTCGCCCCGAATCGCTGACCGCTCCCCGGGCGTTGATTTCCTGATTAAGGGCACATGGCAGGCTGGCGCGTTTATACTCGGGCGGACTTAAATCCGGCCGCCTCGATATGACCCCAGCCACCTCTAAAACTTTGCATCCGACTGCGCATGATTGGCGGTTATGGGGATTGCTTGGTCTCGGACTATTGATTCATGCTGGTTTTGGCGGCCTCCTGACGCTCTCCGTCGACGAAGCGCATTACATGCTCTATGCCGACAAGCTCGACTGGAGTTATTTTGATCACCCCCCTCTGGTTGGCTGGATTCAGTGGCCGCTGGTTGTCATCGGAGCGCCCGATGCCATCATTCGCCTGATTCCCCAACTACTGTGGCTGCTGTCATGCCTGCTGGCACGTCACATTGCACTCAATCTTTACCGGGTCGTCCCGGGCTGGAGCAAACCCGCACAGCGCCAGGCCGCAGGCCTCTGGGCAGTCGCTCTCATTTTGCTGGCACCGCTGATGCACGTGCTGGCGGTTGGATTACTGCCAGACACTCTACTCATGCTCCTCACACTCTGCCTGATGTGGGTCGCCCTCAGACTGGCACAAACGCCCGCACTCGTCCTGTGGGTCGCTTTGGGTGTCCTGCTCGGCCTTGCCGGACTGGCCAAATACACGGCCATCCTGCCTGCGCTTGCCATCATCCTGATTTTGTTGATGCGTCACGGTCTGAAAATATTGCGTACCCCCGGACCATGGGTCGCCCTGATACTCGCCAGTCTGCTCGTGGTCCCGGTTTTTTACTGGAATGCCAGACACGATTGGATTTCCTTTGTCTATCAAATCAATCATGGCGCAGGCGGCACCTGGCAATTTCGTCGACTGGCCGCCTTCATCGGTATTCAGGTGGTTGCCTATGGCCCGCTATTGATTCTGGGCAGCGTGCTTGCCACGCGCCATATTGTTGAGCGCAAAGCGGTCCTGGCCGGCATTTTATTGCTGTTTTTCCTAATTCCCTTTCTCGTCACGGCCTACCTTTCGGGGGGTGGCGGCAGTCTTCCCCACTGGACAGGGCCAGCCTGGCTAGCCATGACACCTTTTGCAGCCAACGCACTCGCTCAATACTGGTTCGAAGCACACCACGCGCTCATCAAAGCATTTGTCCGGGCGCAGGCGATCATCTGCATTCTTGCCTTTGCCATGCTGTTTTTCGTAGGGATACCCGGAATCAGCCAGAATCATCCTTTAGGCAAAAAAAACCCACTCGCTGACCTGTGGGGCTGGGACCTTGCTGGTGCCCAGGCGCGCAAACTGGCTCATAACCTGCACCTTGACTCGATTTCCGTCAGGAACTGGACTCTGGCCAGCCGCATGACCTGGTACAGCCGCCCCACCAGAGTCCATGTTCTGGATGATCGGTTTGATCAGTTTGACCTCTGGTTTGGGGATATTCCTGCGGGAAGTGACAGTATTTTTGTAAACTGGTCACAAATGCGCTTTGATTTACCAACCGGAACAGGTGGTTTTGAGTCTTGCGCGCTGATCGATCAA
>CANBUF010000334.1 GCA_947372575.1 Alcaligenaceae bacterium
ATACGCCATTGACACCGCGACGCATGCTTGAGGCGATTGAAAAAGGTCGTCAAAACAGCGCCATAGCTCAAGAGGTAGGTGTATGAAGGCTGCCGCGTTTGAATATCATCGCGCAACCAGTGCGCATGAGGCGCTTGAGTTATGCGCCAGGTACGCCGGCCAGGCAAAGTTTATGGCCGGTAGTCAGTCTCTAGGCCCCATGTTGAATCTCCGGTTAGCGCGGCCCGCTCATATTATTGATATCAGTGGCTGCGAGGATTTTCGTGGCGTTCAAGTGCTCGATCACAGTATCCGTGTGGGAGCGTGTGTCACGCACGCGGAAATAGAGGATGGACTGTTCGAATCATTACGAGCGCATCCTCTGCAGCAGGTTGCATCCAGAATCGCTTATCGCGCCATTCGGAATCGAGGCACGATAGGTGGCAGTCTTGCGCATGCGGATCCAGCTGCTGATTGGGTGCTGGCTGCCATGGCATTAAATGCTGATATCGAAATAATGTCTGCGCATGCCACGCGCCGGGTACCCATGCGTCAATTTATGCTGGCGGCTTATACGACTGTACTTGCAGAGGATGAGGTGATCTACGCTATTCACTTTCCGGTAACGTCGAGTCAGACACGATGGGGTTACTACAAATTTTGTCGTAAGACAGGAGAGTTTGCCGAGGCGAGTTGTGCCGTATATTTTGATCCGTTGACATTGACTGCTCGTGTAGTTGTGGGTGCGCTAGATGCTGCCCCGGCAGAGTTGCCTGAAATTGCTCAACGCATTGCGCGCGATGGACTGGCGTGCGTGACTCTTGCAGATATTGTGACGGCACTGGTACCTGTTACGTCTAACAAAGATCTGATTGATCGCAGGCTATATGCCAATGCCGTCATGCGCAGCCTCGGGCTTGCGCTAGGTTCGGAGGGATCCGCATGAAAACGATATCTCTTGTCGTGAACGGAAAGCGCGTTGAAAAGGCTGTTTCTGACAGAACACACTTAGGTGATTTTTTACGAGAGCGGGTGGGTCTGACCGGGACGCATTTAGGCTGTGAGCATGGCGTGTGTGGCGCATGCACTGTTTTAAGTAATGGTCAGCCGATACGCGCATGCATTACTTTCGCAGCGGCGTGTGATGGCCAGGCGATTACCACCGTTGAAGGCTATGGGGATGACCCCATCATGCGTCGATTAAGAGAGTCTTTTACAGAACATCATGCGTTGCAATGTGGCTACTGCACACCTGGCATGCTCGCGACGGCTCGAGATATTGTCTTGCGTATTCCCGATGCTGATGAGCAGCGGGTTCGTATTGAACTGTCAGGCAATATTTGCAGATGCACCGGTTATGTCGGAATTGTGGCTGCAATATTATCTGTCTTGAATGACCTTAAGATTGCTCCTGACTCTTCGATTGAACATATGCGCGATGAAATGCGATCGCGCAGCTGCAATGTCAACACGGAGCCGTTGTCAGATACGTTTATTCATTTCGAGGCGCAGTCCGGTCCGGTAAGTGCCGACACCAGTGCGACGGGCAAGTCAGACATTCCACAAGTTGTGAAGCAGTCAGATGCCAAAAAAAATCAAACACATATTGATGGTTCATTCGATTTGGCATTTGATGCAAAAAAAGTCTGGTTATTGATGACGGATTTGCCGGCTGTCGCTGCTTGCCTGCCGGGGGCGCAGATCAAAGAGCAAGTGGGCAACAAAGTACATGGTCGCGTTGGCATTAAATTTGGACCGATGTCAGCATCCTTTGACGGCGCTGCAATCCTTGAAAAGGATGATCAGGCTTTTTCTGCTGTGTTGAAAGGCTCAGGACAAGACTCTCTCAGTCAGTCGCGTGCGACAGGCGATGTTCTGTATCGTCTTGAGGTATTAGATCAAGCTTTGACACGTGTGCATGTCGATCTGGCTTATTCCTTGCAAGGTCCTTTGGCGCAGTTTTCGCGCTCGGGATTGGTGCAGGAATTTGTACGGCGAATGATTACTGATTTTGGTAGGAACGTATCTGCTAGGCTTGGCAATCCAGCGCTAGACGACAACGTCCCCGTGGCACCCATCCACCCGGTTTCGATCATTCTTTCGATGATCTGGTCGAGAATTAAACGCTTATTCTCTTAACCCCCAGACAGACTTTTCGCATCCTCAGCGACCGAACTGCCGTCCAGATGCAACGTACAGTTCAGTGTGCGCACCGTGAAAGGATAGTCTGTATCAATCACAGTGACAGAGGTGTTGGCAATACGGTGGGGCATCGTGTGCGAACCGAGCGCGACACAATTTTCAAGGATAGTCTGGATAACAAGCCCATGACTGACCACTACGAGTGGTCCCTGGAGTTTTGCGCGTAAAGCAACCGCCTCATTAAAGGCCTGATCGACGCGCTTTGCAAAGACTTCTCTGGATTCACCATTTGGAGGTACTTCAGTGACCGTTGCCGGATCGTGCCCAAGGCTGTCATGACTCTGGCCACGCCAGTCCCCGAAGTTTCTTTCGTGCAGCAACGTGCTGGTCGCGAGTGTTATACCGGTTGCTTCAGAAATATATTGTGCAGTTTTGTGCGCACGAGGCATATCGCTGGCAAGAATGGCGACAGGCGCATAGTCGGCTATTCTTTGTGCAAGCAAGCGCGCTTGCTCCAAACCGCGCGGTCCGAGCTCCGTATCAAACGGCTGGAATACGCGTGCAGCATTCAGTAGTGTCTCGCCGTGCCGAATGAGGATAATAGACATGTCTGGAAAAACCTGTTTTTGTTGTTTAAGCCTGTTTGAATCATGATGATAATTTTTAACAAGCCCTATGGGGTGTTGTCGCAGTTTACTTCCGATGGGTCGCCAAACCGAACACTTTCTGACTTTGGCTTTCCGGCAGGGGTGTATCCGATCGGACGGTTGGATGCAGACTCAGAAGGTATGCTGCTTTTAAGTGACGAACCCGGGATGAATACCCGATTGCTAGACCCAAAACATGCACATACACGCTGTTATTGGGCGCAAGTCGAAAACATCCCATCGCCCGAGGCGTTCAAAGAGCTTGCGAGAGGGGTCGATATTCAGGACTACACCACTAAACCAGCCAGAGCCTGGTTGCTTGATCCTCAGCCTGACATACCTCCCCGTGTACCACCTATCCGTGTACGTAAAAGTATTCCGGATTGCTGGATTGCA
>CANBUF010000335.1 GCA_947372575.1 Alcaligenaceae bacterium
AGTCCAAAAGTACCTCTCCATCACAAACCACATGTGGGATGGCTACTGGATGCTGGCCAATCGCAAGGCATTTGAAAAACTACCTGCCGACGTTCAAAAACTGGTGTCAAATAAATTCAATGAGGCGGCCATTAAAGAGCGCGCAGCGACAGAAGCACTCAATGCCAACTTGCAAAAGGAACTCGGCGACAAGGGCATGACAATCAATCAGGCTGATACCAGCTCATTGCGTGACCAACTTAAAAAAGCTGGTTTTTATGCTGAGTGGAAGGCCAAATTCGGTGATGAAGCCTGGGGCATTCTTGAGCGTTACACCGGCAACCTTACATGACACAGCCAGGAGCAAATTCCTCACAAGACGAAGATCTTGAGGTAATGGCTGCGGTGCTGCATGGGCAGGAAATTGCTGCCTATGACCGCCCGTGGCTCAAAATGCTTGATGCAAGACTGGGCTGGCTGGTTGAGATACCAGCGGCTCTGCTTGTGCTGGCTGATATTGTTGTGTTGCTCTGTGGCGTGATCTCGCGCTTTGTTATTCAGCGCCCGCTCATCTGGTCCGATGAGCTGGCGTCTTTGCTTTTCCTCTGGCTCGCAATGATTGGTTCGGTCGTCGCCTTCAGGCGCGCAGAGCACATGCGTATGACCTCGCTCGTGAGTAAGTTTAGTCCACAAAAACGTGCCCTATTCGAAGCCATCGCCGTCGTGGCATCGCTCGCGTTTTTGCTTATGATCGGCTGGCCTGCACTCGAGTATGCAATCGATGAACTCGATATCACCACGCCCGCCATGGAAATTAATAATGGCTGGCGGGCGGCAGCGTTACCTGTTGGCGTAGCACTCATGGCGGTCTTTGC
This sequence comes from Alcaligenaceae bacterium, assembly GCA_947372575.1. The sequence continues at coordinate 855 of CANBUF010000335.1, forward strand.
GGTAATCCGTCTGATGCGGGTGTCCAGCCCTAAGCAAATCGTCCAGGCGATCGCTCTAATTGGAGTCCTGACGCTGGGTTTCTGGCTATGCCGACCTTATTTTATGGAACTTGGCAGAACTAATCTGCTAATTTTCTTTGTTGGCATCGTGTTGCTTACTGTTTTGGCTGGTGTACCGATTGCGTTTTGCTTTGGACTAGGTACCTTCAGTTATCTAGCGCTGTGTACCAATACACCCCTGCCCGTCATGGTTGGACGCATGGAAGACGGCATGTCGCATTTGATCCTGCTGGCTATTCCACTTTTTGTTTTCCTAGGCCTGTTGATTGAAATGACCGGCATGGCGCGCGCCATGGTTGGTTTTCTGGCCAGCATGCTGGGGCGTGTGCGAGGTGGCTTGTCCTATGTGCTGATCGGTGCAATGTACCTGGTCTCTGGCATCTCAGGCTCTAAGGCAGCAGACATGGCCGCCGTCGCACCGGCGTTGTTCCCGGAAATGCGCAAGCGCGGTGCTCAGGACGGCGATCTCGTCGCACTGCTTGCCGCCACAGGTGCTCAAACAGAAACAGTCCCTCCGAGCCTGGTGCTCATCACGATCGGCTCGGTGACCGGGGTCTCGATTGCGGCACTCTTTACAGGTGGTTTGTTGCCTGCAGTGGTTCTGGCCATGACATTATGCGCGGTGGTGTGGTTTCGCTATCGTGGTGAGGATATTAGTGGGGTTGAACGCCCACCCCTTAAACAAGTCTTCAAGCTTTTTATCATTGCCTTTCCAGCGCTGGCACTGCCTTTTATCATCCGTGCGGCTGTCGTCGAAGGCATCGCCACGCCAACAGAGGTCTCCACCATCGGAATTGTTTACGCAATCCTTGCAGGTCTGGTGGTGTATCGACAGTTCAACTGGAAGCGTCTGGGACCCATGCTGGTCAGTACCGCAGCGCTGTCGGGTGCGATTTTGCTGATTATTGGCACAGCGACAGGCATGGCCTGGGGTCTGACACAGTCGGGATTTTCAAAATTGCTCGCTGAAACAATGAGCAATCTTCCTGGAGGCGCACCAATGTTTATGGCCGTCTCTGTCCTGGCCTTTATTGTGCTGGGTTCCGTGCTCGAAGGTATTCCTGCGATTGTGCTGTTTGGACCCCTGCTATTCCCAATCGCACGGCAGCTCGGCATCAACGAAGTCCACTATTCCATGGTGGTTGTCTTATCGATGGGACTTGGCCTGTTTGCACCGCCCTTAGGCGTGGGGTATTACGCAGCGTGTGCGATCGGCAGAGTCAATCCGGATGTCGGAGTCAGGCCAATCATTGGCTATATGATCGCGCTGTTGATCGGCATTATCATTGTGGCGGTCTTCCCCTGGATCTCAATCGGATTTCTCTAAAAAAATATTGAAGCACCCGTTGATCACTATAAGAAATGTTGAAGCATCCGTTGATCACTATGTTTAGCATTGTCAGATGAGCGCACACATCGCATTTCTCACGCCTATGGCCCAGGCCATCCAGACGGAGATTGCACGTCTGTTACCAGCGGGCTTTAGCATTACCTTTGCACAGTCCAACGATCGTGCTGAACACGTGCGCCTACTGCTGGATGCCGAGTACGTCTTTGCCGCAGGGACCTGGATCGATGCCGAACTGATTTTGAATGCCCCAAAACTGAAAATGATTCAGAAATGGGGCATTGGTGTAGACAAGATTGATTTAGCTGCTGCCCGCAAAAAAAACATCACCGTTGCGATCACGTCGGGCGCAAGTTCTGGCCCAGTTGCCGAACACGCAATCATGTTGATGCTAGCCGTCTATCGTCGCCTGCCCATGGCGCATCGCAGCCTGGCAGAGGGTCAATGGCTCGCCCCAACATTACGTCCCTTATGCTTTCAGCTGGCCAGAAAAACAGTGGGCTTACTTGGATTTGGCAATATAGCCCAGCATGTCGCGAGACGACTGCAAGGCTTTGATGTCAAAGTCATCTATCACAGCAGGACACGTGCCAATCCTGAACTTGAGCAAGGTCTGCATGCACAGTACGTGGATTTTGAGACCTTGATTGCCCAAAGCGACGTGCTGAGTCTGCACATCCCAGCGAGCGCTGCGACACATCACCTGATCAATGCTCAGGTGATGGGCAACATGAAATCTACAGCAATTCTGATTAATACCGCGCGTGGTGAAGTCTTGGACGAGTCTGCCCTCATCGAAGCCTTACGCCAGCACAAACTGGGTGGTGCCGGACTCGATACGTTTGAAGGCGAGCCCCCTGCTGCTGCAAACCCATTGCTACATATGGATCAA
>CANBUF010000336.1 GCA_947372575.1 Alcaligenaceae bacterium
CCGGACCAGACATAACCAATCGTATTGGCTAACGCAATCGGAAAGCCCAGCGCGGCAGATGTGGCGACGGCCTGATGCAAGGGCACATTACACCAGAGCATGAAAGGAACCGACACAAAACCACCACCAGCACCTACCAGTCCAGACAAAAAACCAATCCCCCCACCCGCACTGGCGGTCCCAATCGGGCCAGGCATCTGACGCGAAGGTTTAGGCTTTTTATCGCGCAGCATCTGGTAACCAGAATAGGTCACGAAAATTGCGAAAAACAAGGCTAACCAGCTGGTTTTCAACGCCGAAAACACCGCGCCACCCGACAGAAAACCGCCCAGTACGATTCCAGGCGTAAAGGCCAGCACCAGGTCCCAGCGTACGGCGCCTCTTTTTTGGTGCGCACGCACGCTAGAGAGCGACGTAAACAGGATCGAGGCCATCGAGGTTGCAATGGCAGCCTTGACGACCAGTTCAGCAGGCAAGCCCTGCCAGGTGAGCAAAAAGGTCAGGAACGGTACGAGCAGCATTCCCCCACCAATACCTAACAGACCAGCGGCAAAACCAGTCACACAGCCTAAAATGGCTAAAGAAAGAATAAACAAGGGATCCATTTGGTAGTCTCAGTATCGACGTTCGGAAAGTCGCTCAGTATACTGATTGGCTCTCCCTCCGACCAGCGCGCCATCACCTGCATAATCGCCTTATGGACTCACTCGACACTGAAGTTTTAAAGCACGCACTGGACTGGTGCAAGCAAGGACATGCCGTTTATCTTGCAACGGTGGTCAAAACCTGGGGATCCGCGCCCCGGCAGGCAGGCGCCATGCTGGCCGTGCGCACCGATGGCCGGCTGGTTGGCTCAGTATCTGGTGGATGCATTGAGGATGATCTGATCGTCAGAGCTCAGGAAGGTCGCCTGCCAGCCCAGCCAGAGTTGGTCCTGTATGGCGTCTCACAAGAAGAAGCCGCACGGTTTGGACTCCCCTGTGGCGGCACCCTCCGGCTCGTGATCGAGCCTCTGAGCGCCGAGGGATGGCTCGCGCAAGTTGTTGCGGCTACCCAGCAACAAAAACTCATTGGACGCTGGCTTGACCTGAAGTCAGGCAACTCAATGCTGACAGACGCACGCCCCGGGCAGCTCACCGAGGTCAGCACGGATGGCTGTCATTTTGTCTATGGGCCGCATTGGCGACTGCTGATTATTGGCGCCAATCAAACTGCGCAGGCTCTCGCACAAATCGCACTGATGCTTGAGTTTCAGGTGATCATTTGCGATCCGCGTGAGGAATTCACCGCCGACTGGAATATGGCAGGTGTCACGCTTCAGGAGGGGATGCCTGATGATGCGGTCGGTGCAATTCAAACCGACTCCCGAACCGCCATTGTTGCCATCACCCACGATCCAAAGCTTGATGACATGGCCTTGCTTGAGGCACTCAAGTCACCAGCGTTTTATGTGGGCGCGCTTGGGTCGATCCGCAATCAGAGCAAGCGCCGTGAACGATTACTCAGTTTTGATTTGAGCGAGCAGGAAGTCGATCGCTTGCACGGTCCGGTCGGCTTGCAGATTGGAAGTCGAACGCCTGCCGAAATTGCCGTGGCCGTCGCGGCCGAACTGGTGCAGATCAGACGGGCCTTTGAGGATCTTCGCGTAGGAGGGCTGAACCAGCCGCCCGGACCCTTGGCTTGAACAAAAAAACAGCGCAGGAAAAGCAGCACATCGCATGGGATGTGAAACACAATCCCATGCTGCAATTCTCCAGATCAGGAACTGCGCTTGCGCGACTCGATACCTAATTGCTTTAGTTTGCGGTAAAGATGGGTACGCTCAAGACCGGTTTTTTCTGAAACGCGTGTCATGCTGTTGTTCTCGCGACCGAGATGATATTCAAAATACACACGTTCAAAGGCATCACGCGCCTCGCGCAGTGGTTGATCGAGTGTGATGTCACCCAGCAGACTTTTATCAACCGCAACAGCGTCTTCGACCTGCACAGGCTCAGGCAACGCCTGGAGTGCAACAGGGACCTGACCTGCAGGCATACCGGCAAGCGGTTTGAGCATGGGCATACGCCCACGTGCAAGCCCTGCAGAAACGGTCTTAAGCAAGCGTTGCAGCGTAATTGGCTTTTCGAGAAAATCAATTGCGCCGATTCGCGTTGCCTCAACAGCGGTATCAATCGTCGCGTGACCACTCATCATGATCACGGGCATATCCAGCAAGCCTTGCGAGCCCCACTCTTTGAGTAAGGTCACACCATCCGTATCAGGCATCCAGATGTCGAGCAGAACCAAATCCGGCCGAATACGCAAACGCGCGGCCCTAGCCTGAGATGCATTCTCAGCTAGCTCTATCGTATGTCCTTCGTCGTACAAGATCTCGGAAAGCAATTCGCGTATCCCGATCTCGTCGTCGACCACTAAAATCCGGGCCATAAATCTTTCACCTATTACACACCTGCATTATCGTTCTCTTATGACTTTGCGTCCACTCGAGCTGCCAACTGCGTCAGCAGGATCGAAATACGCGCACCGCCCTCACGTCTATTTGATAAATCAATTCGGCCATCATGCTCGTCAATAATTTTGCGCACAATCGCCAAACCCAGCCCCGTGCCTTGCGCCTTGGTCGTTACATAGGGCTCGAACGCACGTTGTAACACTTGTGCAGAGAACCCGGGGCCGTTATCCATGACCGTAAACCTGACGGCCTGCTGTGCCAACCCATTCTGATTCCCGGCATCTGTGAGCTGGGTCGTGACTTCTATTACGCCACCATCAGGATATTCGGACAAAGCATCTCGCGCATTGGCCAGCAGGTTATGCACCACCTGGCGTAATTGCGTTGGATCGCCCAGAATCAATGGCAAGTCTGGAGCCAGGGTCACGTTAAGCTTCCAGACATGGTTGGCATCCTCTCCCGCCCCCTCTGCCGGATTCCAGCCATAGAGTGCCAGGACCTCATCAACCAGGGCATTGAAATCAACTGGCACCATCGTAAGCGCGGGCTTACGGGCGTACTCACGGAAATCATCCACCATGTGCTTGAGCGAACTCACCTGATTCACGATTGTATTCGTAGCCCGCTCAAGTAACTGCGCATCCGCAGGTTCGAGCTTGTTTGCAAGCTTCATGGCCAGGCGCTCAGCCGAAA
>CANBUF010000337.1 GCA_947372575.1 Alcaligenaceae bacterium
CATATTGACCCAGGAGTTACCTGCGTTGATTGAAACAATGCGCGCAAATCGGGATGACACGATTGCATTGCTGACCTACCATTTAAAGCGACTCAAAGACTCAGCCCATGCATTGAATTACCAGTGGCCAGGTCAAGATGCCTTAATGGCTAGCATTCAACACGCATTAAGCTCAGCACCTGATGCAGGCGAACGGCGTGTGCGACTTTTGCTTGAGCCCTCTGGCAAATTCTCCATCGAATGCGCACCCCTGTCTGGCTTGCAAAACCTGCCAGCAATTGCCATTGCTCCTCTCAGGCTCAACAGTGCTAATTCGTTGCTTCAACATAAAACCACGCATCGACCCTGGTATGCCGAAACGACGTCTTGGCTTGCGAGTCATACAGATTTTTTTGATCTGATATTTTTCAATGAACGCGATGAACTTTGCGAAGGCAGTCGATCAAATATTTATATCAAAAAAAATGGCATCTGGACCACGCCCCCTCTGAATAACGGGCTCCTGGGTGGAGTACAGCGAGCTCAATTACTAGATACCCAGCAGGCCACAGAAGGTCGGCTGACGCGTGAGGATCTGCTCAAGCCAGGCGCACAGATCCGATTATCCAATGGACTGCGCGGCTGGATTGATGTCAGGTTAGAAACAAACTCACTCCTTCCAGGGCATGTCTTGCCATAACTGACGCAAGTCTTTTTCTGCGTTGCTCAGTTCTTCGTAATAAGGCTGGGGGGAGAGATATCGGACAGGCGCGAACATTTCATTTGCCTGTTTGATATAACCCGGATCTGCCGCAGCCTGGGCGACAGCCTTGACCAGACGTTCGCGCACTTCGCGGGGCAGGCCTTTAGGTGCACCCAGGCCACGCAAAGAGGCCATTTCAATGTTGTAGCCCTGTTCGGCAAAGGTCGGTACCTCTGGTGCCAGCGTAGAACGCTTTGTTGCCATCTGACCTAGCATCCGCATGGGGCTACCGCCTTTCATATATTGCAGCGCTTCGCCTACGTTTATTGCACCAACCACCAGTTGATTCGAAGCCAGTGCACCGCGAACCTCTCCAGATCCCTTATAAGGAATATGCGTCATTTTCAAACCCGAAGCTTTGGAAAAGATCAGCATGGCGAGATGATCATCGGAGCCCACACCAGTTGTCCCAACCGTGACCTTTCCGGGATTGTCTTTGGCATATACAGCCAACTCCTTGAGATCGCGGATCGGGTTGGAGGTATTGACGGTAAAGGCACCTGGATCGTCAATCAGGTTGCCAATCAAATCGTAGCTTTGCCAGGTAAAACTGGTTTCGCGTTCAATCGGGATTGAAACCAGATTTGGTGTGTTTAAAAATCCAATGGTGTAACCATCTGGAGCGGCCTTAGCCAGCTCTGAGAAGCCAATAGCACCGCCCGCTCCAGGCTTATTGGTGACGACAATGCGTGCATTATTACCCAGATATTTTTCAATATAAGGCGCAATTAACCTGGCGACGAGATCTGTCCCGCCGCCAGGGGCGTATGCGACGATCATCGTAATCGGATGATCCGGATACTCTGCGGCATGCGCAGTCGATCCGAGCGCGCAAGATAAAGCCATTAACCCAACGCCAACTATTCTGCTGAATAAAGGTTTCATGTTCTGTGCCTCCCTGTTTAGCCAAACATCCGATTGAAACGCTCAAGATAGACAGGCCAGATCTCGGGATTGATGATGCGCGGGGCGCGCTCACCTCGAAGCATCGCGGCAATCTGCTCGGCAGCCATGGTCGCGGCGTTGCGACGCGCCTCATGCGTGACACCGGCCGTGTGATAAGTCGCTGTCACATTGGGCAGCAACAACAAGGGATTATCACGAGAAGGTGGTTCGACTGACCAGACATCCAACCCCGCACCCGAGAGGTGCTTGTCGCGGAGCGCCTCATACAGGGCGGTTTCATCATGGATCCCGCCGCGCGCCGTTGAAAGAAACACCGCGCCAGACTTCATCGCTCGGTATTGTTCCTTGCCAAAATAATTCAGTGTCTCAGGGGTCCGTGGACAGTGAACCGTCACGACATCCGATTGCGTCAAGAGTTCGGCAAAGCTCACGGGCCGTGCGCCGCGGGATTTGATCTCTGCTTCTGAAAGATTCGGATCGTGACCGATTACTTGCATGCCAAAAGCCTGGGCGAGGTGTGCGACGCGACGACCGATATTGCCCATCCCAACGATCCCGATCGTCAGTCCACGGATCTCATTACCCATGAGGTCTTCGCGTGTGGTGTAAGCGGCAGCACGCATGACACGATCGGACTCAGTAATGCGGTGTTTGACTGAGAGCAATAAGCCAAGCGTATGCTCGGCTACTGAATCAGCATTACAGCCTGACTGGTTCACGACCAACACACCATGACGATTACAGGCGTCAAGGTCGATCGGGTCGTAGCCCGCACCAGAACTAGAGGCGCACAATAAATTAGGAGATGCCTTAAGGAGATCTTCGGTCACCCACCACTGCGGGGGGACCTCATCGCGTGCTGCGCAAATATGATAAATGTTTGCGCTCTGAAAAACGGCCAGATTTTTTTCATGCGCATCGTCATAGCGCAACAGTGACAGATCAATATCAGCGACTTCACCGATTTGCGCATCAAACGCAGGGTTCAACCAGAAATCAAAGCGGACAACCTTCTTCTTCATCTTGTCTCCAAATCTTTTATCAGCTGCCTGGTTCGAATGCCAGATAGTCTGTCGCAACATTACCTTCAGTCCTCGGGGGGGGTGCTCCACCAAAGCGAATCGCATACCCCCCTACTGACTACCCAACGAATTACTTCAATACGCCTTTCGCACGCAAGATTGCATCGACCCAGGAGCGGTCCAGGGTACCTTTAGCAATTTTTGCCAGGATTTCTTTTTCTTTCTTTTCGACAGCAGCCACCAGCTTGGCAAGTTCTTCGGCAATTTCTGGACGAATCGCCAGCAAGCCATCCTGATCACCCACAATGATGTCGCCAGGATGGACAACCATACCGTCAATCGATACGGTGACGTTGATTTCACCGGGACCTTCTTTATACGGGCCACGATGTGAAATCGAACGTGCAAAAACTGGGAATTTGCTTTTACCTAAGGCATCAACGTCCCGCACCGGACCATCAATCACCATGCCGCC
>CANBUF010000338.1 GCA_947372575.1 Alcaligenaceae bacterium
GATGGCGTCTCAAAATGTTCGATACGAATATTAGGAACTTCCGTCGCGCCAGGCATCACATAATCCGCCAGCGTAGAGGCCAAAGGCTGAGCGAAGCCATCGTATGGCATCTCCTCATATAAAGCAGTCCCGATTCCCTGCGCTACACCGCCAATCGTCTGGCCTTCAACCACCATTGGATTGACCATGACCCCACAGTCCTCCACGACGACATAATCAAGAATACTGACGCTACCCATCTCAGGATCTACTGCGACAACTGCCGCATGCGTAGCATACGTAAAGGCTCCGGTATCGACCTTTGGCTTGTAACCTACCGTAGTCTCTAAACCAGCAGGATCCACATCGGAGGGTAACAACTGGGGATTGATATACCAGGCGTTCGCGACATCGCTAATTGAAACCCTTTTTCCGCTATACGTGACAAAGCCCTCATCGAAAAGTACCTCGGACTCTGGCGCATGCAATAGGTGGGCACCGATTTTTATAATCCTTGGCAAGAGTTTCTTGCACGCCTGAGAAACTGCGCCACCGGACATGACCAGCGATCTCGATGCATACGTTCCACTCGAGTATGGAGTTTGTCCTGTATCACCATGTACAACCTTGATCCTGGAAAAATTGATGCCTAATACTTCACAAGCGATCTGTGCGAAGGTAGTCTCCATCCCCTGGCCATGAGAGTGAACACCGACTCTAATCTCCAGCCCTCCGTCTGGTGTCATTCGCACAAACGCCTGATCAAAACCAGGAATTAATGGTGTACCCCAGGCTGCAAAAACGGACGTGCCGTGTGCGGACTGTTCGGTATATGTTGCGATACCAACACCAATCAGACGACCATCCTTTTCACCGCGTTGCTGACGGGCACGCACGGCCTTGATATCAATCATCTCTAGTGCGCGCCGCACACTCGCGGGATAGTCACCGCTATCAAAATGCTTATTGGCGATATTGACGTATGGCATTTGCTCTGGCTGCACCAGGTTCTCAAGTCTGATTTCCCAGGGCTCTCGACCAACTTCCTTTGCAAGGGCGTTCATTGTGAGCTCCATTGCAAAGCAAACACCGGTTCTTGCAACACCCCGATAAGGTACAAAGCCAGGTTTATTGGTCGCCACGCATTTCGTGACGCAACGGTATCCGCTGAATGCGTATGGACCGGGGAGATTTCCAACCGCTTGACCTGGCTCAAGACCAATTGTGAATGGCCATACGGAATATGCACCGCCATCGATCGTAAGTTTGGCATCCAGAGCAAGCAATTTACCGCGCCGGTCTGCATACGCCGTCATTTCATAATAATGCTCGCGCGTATTCGCGCCTGCGATCAGATGTTCTCGACGATCCTCGATATAGCGAAATGGCTTTTTATATGTTAAAGCTAACCAGGCAACGCATAACTCCTCTTGCTGCAGTACGCATTTATATCCGAACGCTCCCCCCACGTCAGGAGAAATAACCCTCACCTGACCATGATCCAGTTCAAGCAACTGAGCAATCACGGTACGGATTAAATGGGGAACTTGTGTTGCGGTAATCAATACAAGCTGATCAGCCTGATGATCCCAGTATGCCAGCACGGCCTTACCCTCCATCGGCACCATGCATTGCCTGGCAAGACTCACCTTACGATGAACAACGACATCAGCCTGTGCGGCAAGTTGCTCAAAGTTCTTATCGGCTGACAACGTGACAAAAATATTGTCACGCCAGTGCTCATGCACCAGATGCTCTGATGCTGCGAGAGCGCTCTCCACATTAGAGAAAATTGGCAACTCTTCGTATTGAACATCTACGTGCTCAAGAATATCCTCCGCTTGCGCGCGGGTCGCTGCGAACGACATCACAACCGGTTCGCCCACAAACCTGACCTTACCGCTTGCAAGCGGGGGCTGAGCTGACGATTGGTAAGTTGGTAGCGTGGAATCGGCGACAATATCCCGCGCGCCGACCAGCATTTCTCTGGTGTAGACCGAGCCTTTGTATTGCTCAGGCAAACGAACAGATTGAATCAGCGCATGCGCAACAGGACTGCGAGAAAATGCAACCTCACGCAAATCGGGCATCGCATAGTCAGCAACAAAATTGCCCTTACCATGCAAATGCCTGAAATCTTCGCTTCTCCGGACACTCGCCCCAATCCCCTGGGGCTTGACTCGACCAGATTGATTTGAATGTCCCATTGCCTAGGCCTTGATATTAAGACTGAGTGTTCAAAACAATATGTCAGGCTGGAATTAACGGCGTCCCAGTGCTGCGAATGTGTAATTATCCAAAGAAGCCTCAGCAACCCGGAACCAGCTCGCCTCGCTTTGCTGATACTTTGACCACTCGGGATAGATCGCGGCAAAATCCGGATTTTTTTCTGAGAGCTCTTTCCACAACTCTTGAGATGCCTGATATGTCGCATCCATTACATCTCTCGGAAAAATCACGACCTTTGCACCGCCAGCAATCAGTTTGCGCAAAGCGATAGGATTAAGCTGGTCGTAGTGAGCCATCATTTTTAGCGTCTGCTCGTTACAGGCGGCTTCGAAGGCTGCTTTGTATGCCGGGGGGAGTGCGTCAAACGCCTTATCATGCACCATCGTTGTAATCGATCCACTTCCCTCAAACCAGCCGGGGGCATAGTAATAAGGTGCAACTTTATTCAAGCCTAGCTTTTCATCATCGTGCGGACCAATCCACTCCGCAGCATCAATCGTTCCTTTTTCAAGCGCGGAATAAATATCGCTTGCTGGAATTTGCTGAGGTATCGCGCCAAGTTTGGATAACACCATACCGCCGATACCACCAATACGCATTTTCAAACCTTTGATATCGGCAACAGATTTAATTTCTTTGCGATACCAGCCACCCATCTGCACACCGACGTTGCCACAAGTGAAATTAACGATATTGTATTTTTTATAAACGTCGCGTAATTTTTGAAGACCACCGCCATAGAGTAGCCAGGAAGCCTGTTGTCTGGCATTCATGCCATATGACAAGCCGGCATCAAAAGCGAGCGCACTGTTTTTACCAATGAAATAAGTGCTCAAGGTGTGATTGCACTCTACGGTTCCACTGCCCACAGCATCCATCACTTGCGTTGGCGGCACGATTTCACCGCCTGCGAAAATCCGGATATCAAACTTTCCG
>CANBUF010000339.1 GCA_947372575.1 Alcaligenaceae bacterium
TTTGGAGATAAATAACAGTGGACGACAATCAAATTACATCTAGCGCACCAGCTTCAGTTGAGCAACGCATCGACGCGATTCAATTTGTGATGCAAGCGCACGGTATGGACACGATCGCAGCTATCGAAAAGGGACACCATCTGGCCCAAGAAGAATGGGTGCCACGCAATGGCGCGCGGATCGTTGCCAGGGCCTGGACGGATCCCGCGTTTCGACAACGTCTTCTGATGGATGGCAAAGCTGCAGCGGCAGAGCTTGGTTTTGATATGCCACCCCATCACCGTTATCTGGTTGCCCTTGAAAACACAGCGAATCTCCAGAATGTGATCGTCTGCACGTTGTGCTCCTGTACAGCTTTTTCGATTATTGGACTGCCACCAGACTGGTATAAAGATCTGGAATATCGAGCGCGTGTTGTGAGAGAGTCTCGCACAGTGCTTAAGCAAATGGGACTCGATCTACCTGCGAGTACCGAAATCAAAGTCTGGGATACGACCACAGATACACGCTATATGGTCATTCCTGTGCAACCTCCAGAAACAATTGGCTGGACTGAGGAGAAGCTTGTGGAGATCATCACCAAAGAATCGATGATTGGCGTTTCTCGCCTGATGGGGAGCTGAACGATGGACGGCTTACACGATATGGGCGGACGCCAGGGCTTCGGCGCAATCCGCTATGCGCCCAATGCATTGGTATTCCACGCAGAATGGGAAAGAAAAGCAAATTTCCTATACGGCTTAGCTGTTCGTATGGGAATCTTCAACATGGACGAGTATCGTCACGCTATTGAGCGTATGTCGCCATACCATTACATGTCAGCAAGTTACTACGAGCGAACGCTGACTAGCCTTGCGACATTGCTAGTCGAAAAAGGGATCACTACTCAAGCAGAACTTGAAGCCATCGCAAAAGGTGAATTCCCCCTTTCGGGACCAAGCGCGGCAGGCCGCAGCAACCACCCCGATCGCCAACGGTTCAAGCCAGGCGATCGCGTGCGGGTACGTGATGAATTCTTTGCAGGACATATCCGTATGCCGGCCTACATCCGAGGCAAGCAAGGTGTCGTGGTACGCGAAACACCGGCCTACCCTTTTCCCGACGCCCATGCTCACGGCGTTGCAGCCGAGAATGAGCCCACATACGATGTTGCCTTTCGCACAGAGGATCTTTGGCCTGATGCCTCAGATTCTGCAATCGTAAATGTAGGTGTATTTCAGAGCTACTTACAGCCAGATGATTCACCGCGCTAATCTGATTATTGGCCCACCTGTCAAATCGAAGTAAAACGGATTGCTTAGAAACACAGGAATACCAAAAAAAATTTTGTATGTGCGAACAACTGCATGATGGAGAAATCAAATATGACGACAGTGACTTTTGATGGGTTCAAACAGCATTGGCTAAGCGCTGGTTTTGATGAGGTACTCGAGCGAACATGGCCACGAGACACACAAATCCCTATACATACCCATCCATTCACAGCACAGGCACTCGTGCAACAAGGTGAAATGTGGCTGACGCTAGATGGCCAGACTCAGCACCTCACTCCTGGCTGTACCTTCCACGTCCCCAGCGGTACACCGCATGCCGAACGCTACGGCCCCGAGGGCGCGGTGTTCTGGGTCGCCAGAAAAAACAGCTAGTTTTGGTTAAAACCTCAGGGACGCAAATCACAGTCCCTAGCGACTGGTCGTCTGCCGCCCCCTCCTGGAAACGGCTCGGGAGGGAGAACTCCACAATCAGTTCTGCTTCTTGCCTCCTACCCAGGTTTCTTTAACCTGGATATTGGCAATTTGCTCTGCGGCAGTCTTGCGTGGATTTTTATCCAAAATCACAAAATCTGCGAGCTTGCCCACTTCGAGACTACCGATCTTGTCATCGGCCATCAGCTGATATGCAGCATTGATTGTGACTGCGCGAATCGCATCATCCACGGACACGCGTTCTTCGGGACCCAGAACCTTTTGTGGCGGGAGTTGCCACACGCGCGAAGCACCTTCAGAAATGTATCGCAAGGGACCGTAAGGTGAAACAGGTGAGTCGCTATGATAAGCAAAACGCGCGCCCGCCTTCTTAAAGGATGCGGAGGGATCAATACGATTCGCCCGCTCGGCTCCGACGATATGATTATGGAACGCCTCACCCCAATAATCAACGTGACCAATCGTAAAGCCTGGCACGACTCCCAGCTGCTTCGCTTTTTTAACCTGTTCTGACGTATTGATCGTGAAATGCTCAATTCGCAATCTGCGTGTTTCAGGATGGACATTGCCTGCCAATAATTTTTCATAATTATTGAGTGTCTGCTCAATCGCACGGCTACCATTCGCATGAACTGAAATCTGCCATCCTTGATCAAAGTACGGCTTCATGAGGTCAAAAATCTCTTCATCTTTGTAATCCAGATCGCCACGCTGTGTCGTTCCCACCGGATAAATATAAGGTTCATTAAGCGCCGCGGTTAATCCTTGCGTCGAACCATCCGAAAGAAATTTCACGCCAATAAAACGTAACCTGTCATCGCCATCATTGGGCTTAATCGCGTCAAACCCTTTTGGAATAGCAGGGCCATACAGATAGGCCCGAACTCGGAGCGGCAAGCCTTCATTGGCTGTGAGACTTTTGAATAATCTCGTCTCATTGTCGAGCCCCAAATTAGCTCCCAGGCTAATTTCTGCGGAGGTCGTAATACCCGTCGCAGCCATCTTACTGGTGGTCTTCTTCATCGCCTGGACTAACTCTGCTTCGGTAGGTGGCGGCATTTTTGCCTGAAAAGGCAAATACGAAGGTGGCTCAATGAGCTTACCCGTTAGTTTGCCTTGTGCATCTTTCACATAGATCCCGCCACCCGGAGGATTAGGTGTCTGATCCGTCACACCTGCAAGCTCCATGGCCTTATGGTTGACGTATCCGATGTGACCGGATTGATTAATAATAAAGATCGGTACCTCTGTCGATACTTTGTCCAGTGTGTCAGCATTCAATTCGGCCATGAAAGGCGTTGTTCTGGATGGATCCACACCGAACCCGGCTAACCAGCCACCTGCGGGGACGGTCTTAAGCTGAGCTTTTAATTTTTGACTGAGCGTATCGAGGGTGTCATATGGCAAAGTGAAGTTAGAAAGATCCAGCCACAAGC
>CANBUF010000340.1 GCA_947372575.1 Alcaligenaceae bacterium
CTTCCAGTTGAATTCAAGCGTGCCACTCTCGGTCGCCACGGTTGAAAACATAATCATGGGGTTGGCACCCATCGCGGGATGCAGATCTGCACGAAACACTTCGGTGCCGTTGTAGGTGCAGATAAACTCGCGAATAATGTTGCGCGGGATCAGTTCGCCTAGTTCGGTATGTCGAAAACCCGTCTCCATATCGTGTTGAACAATAATGCGGATATCAATAATCTCACCCTTTTTTGCCGTGGCAGGCATGGTGACAAGTGTACGAGAAGTCTGACTCATGATCACTCCGTGCACGCAGCGAGCGTGACAAGTGTGGCGGCATAGCCTTGCCAAAAAGAACCATCGCTCATTTGCGCAATGGCCCAGACACGTTGCGAGTCCGACAGACGCACCCGCGTTGTCACGACAGCACGTCCTGCCCGATTATTCAAATGAAAGCTGACAATATTCGGAAGTGGATTGCCTTCGGCCACGATATGAATTGCGCGCACATGATCCTCTGGCGTCATCGGACTCTCGACCGAGACCTTCATCACAACAGAGTTACCGTTTTCTACCAACGGTGGAATATCGAGCATGACACGACCCGATCTGATCTTGGAAGCACCAACAATCAGCTTGATCGCTTGGGCAGCCTCTGCCTCGGTCGCCTGAGCATCCAGCCAGGGATAGAGGCTTGACGCCCCCAGGATGGTTATAAATGCACGACGGTTGATGCTCACGGTTTTAAACTCACTAAAAAAGCCACAACATCCTCAATCTCTTGCGCACTCAAAATCGACTTGCCAACATACTGTGGCAGCTCACGTGTGAAAGGCTCTTTACGGTAATACGAAGGCATGATGCTGTTCGGATTGAACTGACTGGCATCCACAATATGCGCCCTGAGTTGTCCAGCGGAAAGAGCCGCAGCACTGACACCCAGATCCGGCCCAAGATTCCCCTGAAAGCGCTCCTCAGGGAACGGTCCGTTATGACAGAGAATGCACAGTCCGGTCTGGCGACTTAAGACAATCAGGCGCCCTTTTGTCGCATCACCGGGTTGTCCGGTGAGCGACTCAGGAATGACACCGTCAGTGACTGCTTGTGCATAGGCAGGATCGGCCTGGTCTGTCATGACCAGTAGCGCACATGCGAGCATGAAGCATCGCAGGCTTGTACGCCCGACCCTGCGTATATTCATACAAGCGTTATGCCACTATTTTTCAAAGGAACCGTGCGGTAACGCTTACCAGTTGCGCGATAGATCGCATTCAACACAGCAGGCGCCGCCACACAAATCGTGGGCTCTCCGATACCACCCCAGTCTTTACCGCCACCTTGAATAATGATGGTTTCGACTTTTGGCATCTGCGCAATACGCATCGAGTCATAATTCATAAAGTTGGTCTGTTCAATCCGACCGTCTTTTAACGTACATTCCTCGAGGAACAGGGCAGACAAGCCATAGACAAAGGAGCCAGAGACCTGACGCTCAATCTGTGAAGGATTTACAGCATAGCCACAATCTGTCGCCGCAACGATGCGATGGATTTTGACTTTGGTGCCGTCCTGAACGGAAAGCTCACAGGCTGCCGCGACATAACTACCATAGGCTTTCATCTGAGCAATGCCACGGAACACTCCGGGAGCTGCAGGCTTGGTCCAGCCAATCCGCTCGGCCACGGCATCCAGCACCGCCTGATTACGTGGATAGTCAGCCATGAATTTGCGTCGGAATACCACAGGATCGACACCCGCCGCATCAGCCAGCTCATCCATGAAACACTCCATGAAAATAGCATTCTGATTCACGTTCACACCACGCCAGAATCCTGGCGGAATATGCGTATTACGCATGGCGTGATCGACCATCAGGTTCGGAAACTTATAGCCGAAAGCATGTTCACCCGTTCCTGGGAGCAAGCCCTGGAATACTGCAGCATCACGGCCATTATCCTTTTCGACAACAGCGGGTCGTATGTAGGCCAGGATTGACTGGCCTGACAAGCGTGCATTCACACCCGTCAGATTCTTGTCCGCATCAAATGTACCGGTCAGCTTACACATCATGCTTGGATGGTAACGACCTTGCGTCATATCCTCTTCGCGTGTCCAGATCAGCTTGATATGCGTACCTGGAATTTCCTTTGCGATCCTGACGACCTGGGTGGTGTAGTCCTGGAAGGCACCGCGGCGACCAAAACCACCGCCCAGATTGACCTTATTCACATCACACTTCTCTGCGGGAAGACCTGAGGCAGCGATCACCGCTGCAAGTGAAGCCTCACCGTCTTGGGTTGGAACCCAGGCGATACAGCTGTCGGGCGTCCATTTGGCTGTGGCATTCATTGGCTCCATCGTCGCGTGGTTCAAGTAAGGATAGAAGTATGTTGCTTCGACTTTACTTGCAGCACCTGCGAGAGCGCCTTTCATGTTGCCAGACTCGTTACCAACAAAGGCTTGCTCAGCTGTCAGGCCTTCTTCAAAAATGGCCTTGATTGTTGCGCTGGAGACTTTTGCATTTGGACCTTCGTCCCACACAATATCAACGGCATCCATTGCGGTTTTCGCAACCCAGAATGTATCGGCGACGACGGCAACTGCGCTATCACCCACTTGCAAAACTTTTTTAACGCCTTTCATGGCTGTCGCTTTGCTGGCATCAAAGCTTTTGACTTTGCCACCGAACACAGGACACTCACGAATGTTGGCAACCAGCATGCCAGGGAATGTCAAATCAATACCATAGACCTGTTTACCCGTGACTTTGTCCTGAAACGTATCCAGACGATTCTTGGGTTGGCCAATGATCTTCCATTCTTTTGGATCTTTAAGGGTGATTTCCGTTGGCACTTGCAACTTCGAGGCTGCGGCAGCGACCTTGCCAAAGCTCGTCTTCTTGCCACTTGGCTTGTGTGTAATCGTGCTGTTTGCAGCGAAGCACTCAGCAGCAGGCACCTTCCACTGATCCGCAGCGGCCTGCACCAGCATGATGCGCGCAGCAGCTCCACCTTTACGGACATATTCTTCGGAGGTCCGGATACCGCGGCTGCCGCCCGTCCCAAAGTCACCCCAGATACGTTTGCGCTTTAAGTTTTCGCCAGGAGTTGGATATTCAACAGATACTTTATTCCAGTCGCACTCAAGCTCTTC
>CANBUF010000341.1 GCA_947372575.1 Alcaligenaceae bacterium
CCTTTCCTAAACCGATCATGGTTTGGGGGGATGGCATCGTGATGGGTGGTGGAATGGGCCTCATGATGGGGGCCAGTCACCGGGTCGTCACAGACACCACCAGAATGGCTATGCCTGAAATCAGTATTGGACTGTTCCCCGATGTAGGGGGCACCTGGATGCTGAATCGGCTACCTGGTAAAACCGGTCTGTTTCTGGGGCTAACAGGTGCGATGGTGAGTGCAGCGGATGCCTTGTTTGCTGGAATGGCTGATTATCATCTGCCACGTACCGCATGGACGCAATTGCTCGATGGGCTCACAAAACAGGCTTGGGTCAGCATGCCATCCGCACAAGGGCAGGACAGTGCCACTGACTTGGCCTCGCAGCATGCGCATCGTGTCATCAATGATGATTACCTGAACGGGTTACTCAACAGCCTGAGTACTCATCCTGAGCCAGCTATCGGCCCGTTACAGCAACATCAGTCGCTGATTCAAAAGCTTTGTAATGGCGCAGACTTGAACAAGATTGTTGCCAATATTCTGGCACTGAGCGAGCACACCGATCCCTGGCTCCAGCGTGCAGCAAAAACCCTTGCTGCCGGATCTCCTGGCTCAGCGCGTTTGACCTTTACCCTGTTGCAACGCACACGACATGTCTCGCTTGCCGAGGTTTATCGGATTGAATGGGTCGCGGGCCTTGCCTGTACGTTACATGGTGACTTTGCTGAGGGCATTCGTGCCTTGCTGATTGACAAAGATAAGCAACCTTGCTGGAATCCCGCCAGCCTGTCTCAGGCGACCCCCGCCTGGGTTGAAAAATTCTTTACTTTGCCATTTCCTGCAAATGAGCATCCCCTACGATCATTAGGAGCAACAGCATGAGTATTGTTGGATTTATCGGACTGGGTAATATGGGTGGTCCGATGGCGCATAACTTGCTTAAAGCTGGCCACACGGTCAGGGTCTTTGATCTGGTTCCTGCCGCCATTGCAGCGCTGGTCAAAGGAGGTGCCCAACAGGCGCACACTGCTCAGGAGGCGGTGGTTGATGCAGAGGTGGTGATTTCAATGTTGCCGGCGAGCCAGCACGTCGAGTCGCTTTATCTGGGTGACAATGGCTTGCTCAAATTCATTTCACCCAGTGCGCTGGTGATTGACTGCAGCACGATTGCAGCGGTCAGTGCACGTAAAGTTGCCCAGGCGGCTGCACATCTGGGTATTCAGATGATTGATGCACCGGTATCGGGTGGCACAGGTGGCGCGATTGCAGGTACGCTGACCTTTATTGTCGGTGGTGAGGCTCAAGTTCTGGAGCGCGCACGCCCTTACCTTGAGAAAATGGGTAAAAATATTTTTCATGCGGGTCAGGCAGGTGCAGGTCAGGTTGCCAAGATTGCCAACAATATGTTGCTCGGCATCCAGATGGCGGGTACTGCAGAGGCTTTAGCGTTAGGTGTTGCAAATGGTCTGGATCCCAAAGTATTGTCCGATATTATTTCTAAAAGCTCGGGACGTAACTGGGCAACAGAACTCTACAATCCCTGGCCAGGTGTCATGGAGAATGTGCCCGCAGCTAAAGGTTATGCTGGTGGTTTTGGCGTGGATCTGATGCTCAAGGACCTGGGGCTGGCTGCCGAGGCTGCAATGAGCACACAGTCTGTCATCCCGCTCGGTGAGCTCGCACGCAATTTGTATGCGATTCACAGCACACAGGGTAGTGGCAAACTTGATTTTTCCAGCATCGTCAATATGCTCAAACGCGATAAGAAATAAAAATCTACTCAAACGCGATAAGAACTCAATCCATCATACCCGGCCGTCATTTGTCAGACGGCTCGGTATCACGAGCCAGGCGCGTGTGTGGAGTAGGGCAGAGCAAGTGGGTGGATAGACACACCCGAGACTGCTGCGCAGCAGAGTGCTGCGTGTTCGACTGCTTCAAAAGTTGCTTCGAATAACACATAGGTGCTCTGGTCGAGCGTGGCCGCATTGACGATCCTACCGCACGCCTGATTGTCTTGGGCCTGATCCAGGACATCGGTGCCGGGCAAGTTGGCTGCATCTATCATGAGGCTCGGGGCCGGACTGTCTGACTCGGAAAGTTCGAGCGTCCCGAGTGCCATGCGACGCTTAACTGTTCCGCGGTAATGGCTGCGTGCGACGATTTCCTGGCCTGGATAACACCCTTTGGTGAAACTGACCCCTTGAATTAAGTCCAGATTGAGTGTCTGGGGAATGAATAAGTCCTGTGTTGCGGCCTGGATCCAGGGCAGACCCACCTGAATATCCTGTACATGCCAGGCTGCTGCTGAACGCATTGAAAACAGCCTTAGCAAGTCTGTATGCGCAGCCTGTTGTTCGCGTGTTGTGAGCCACCACCAGCGGGATTCACCGGTTGATGGCGCGGCAATCCAGATTCCTGTGTCGTGATGTTCGGTTTGCCAGGCAATATCTGGCAAACTGTGACCAAGCGTTAATTCCAGCTCAGATCGTTGCGTCCCGATGACGTCTACGCCATGTATGGACCAGTCCGCTGCTGTAATTTTTACCTTTGCTCGCATGACAAACATGCCAAGTCGTTTGATCACTGGTGCGAGAATGTCTCGCTTGAGCATTCCATACAGCGCAGGCGGATCGCTTTGCTGTGTCTGCGCATGACCTAGCACCATGGTCGCAAGCAAGCGCCCCTGTGCAGTGCAGTACCCCGCCAGTCGTGTCGCATCTTGTCCGGCACCTGCTATATCGTTGGTCACCTGGCCTTGAATAAAACCGACAACATCCGTGCCTGTTGCCAGGAATACCGCGAGGTCTTCCAGTGGGTACAGGTTTGCGAGGCTGCGGGTGCCTTGTGTGGCGGGCGCGTAGTTTGGGAGTGGGGGCTGATTTTCCATGATGTTTGAATCATAACAATGGTTAGCATTGATTGACACAATCCCCTTACGGAAGGTGTTTCATCTTGCACGTTGGCCGTGGATAGTTAGTTAAAATAGGAGGGGTATGAATATATTTTCCAAATTTCTCCTGTTTGTGCTTTTGCCACTGATACTTGCAGCTGCTGCAGTATTTGGATCGGCATACTACTGGGTGCACCGTCCGTTGGTGCTGCCTGCTGAGCGCGTAGATATTCTGGTGCCTCC
>CANBUF010000342.1 GCA_947372575.1 Alcaligenaceae bacterium
AGACAACTGACGATACATTTCGCTCGATTCCGGATCGGGCAATTCATCGATTCTGACGATCTGAAACGTCAGATTGTCGTGACTGCCGCGGCGATAGGCTTCTTCGACGATGATCCGGGCAGCACCGTCCAGATCTTGTCCTGCAGCCTCCAGGGTGGCGAGGATGAACGGTGCTTCAACAAATTCATATACCCCGTCGGTTGCCAGCAGCAGTACATCGCCGCGTTCGACCGGTACCGCCCGGTAGTCAATATTGAGCCGGTTGTCGATACCCAGGGCGCGGGCAAGGTAGCTTTTCTCCGATGAGACCCAGACCCGGTGGTCTTCGGTAAGCTGCTCCATGCCGGTATTGCCCAGCCGGTAGACACGCGTATCACCTACGTGGAATATATGGGCCGTAGAAGACTTCAGGATCACGGCTGTGAAGGTGCAGACATAGCCTCGATCCTTGTCATAGCGATGTGCGCTCTGTTGCGTCTGGGAGTGGAGCCAGGAATTGGTGGCCGCAAGGACCCGCTCAGCTGAGGTCTGGACTGACCAGGTGTCGGACGTGGAATAGTAATCTTCAAGAAAGCCTGTGACGGCGGATTCGCTGGCGACATGGCTGACCTCACTACTGCTGATGCCATCGGCCAGCGCGATCACAATTCCCTTTGAGCTCAGCTGGGGTTCTTTGGGGATACACAGGCCATGAAAATCCTGGTTGGTATCTTTTCGACCCTTGTCAGAATATTGTCCGGCAGAAATGAGGAGTTGTCTGGTCATAGGTAGGCATTGTGCCTCAGGCGCATCTGAAACTGGGCCTGAGGCGGATCTCAACGGGCAGCTGGCTGCCGAGCCCGGTATCATTTGACGTAACTTGAAGACGCGCTTGGGTCCGGTTTTAATGTGCGTACTGTAAAGCGTGAGCCCGGTGAAGGCGAGGCCGCCCACCAGGTTGCCCAGCACAACTGGAATTTCGTTCCAGATAAAATAATCCAGAATTGAAAAATTGCCGCCCATCATCAGGCCCGAGGGGAACAGGAACATGTTCACGACCGAGTGTTCAAAGGTCATGGCAAAGAACAGCATGATTGGCATCCACATGGCGATCACCTTGCCGCTCACTGTGGTTGAGATCATCGCGCCGACCACGCCCAGCGACACCATCCAGTTGCATAGCATGCCACGTACAAAAATGGTCAGCCATCCCATGATGCCGTACTGCGCATAGCCTAATGTTCGCGCTTCGCCGATATGACCAATCTTTGTGCCGATGTCATTCGGCGCGACTGAAAAGCCATAGGTAAAGACAAACGCCATCATAAACGCAACGGTCAGAGCGCCTAGAAAGTTGCCGAGAAAGACGATCCCCCAGTTCTTCAGAATAGCCTTGATCGTCACGCCTGGACGTTTGTCGAGCCAGGCGAGTGGCGTCAGCACGAACACGCCTGTCAACAAATCAAAGCCCAGCAAGTACAGCATACAGAACCCGACCGGAAACAGAATGGCACCGATCAGTGGCGAACCGGTCTGCACGGTGGCGGTGATCGCAAAGACGGCAGCGAGCGCAAGGATGGCACCTGCCATATAGGCGCGTATCAGTGCATCTTTGGTCGCCATGTAAATTTTGGATTCGCCTGCATCGACCATTTTGGTGACTAATTCGGAGGGTAAGAGATAGGACATGACGTGCTCCTCAAGAAATTAAAATACAGGTATTCAAAACAGGTTGTATCGGTTCAGGCGATCAGAGTGATAAAAAAACCTGACCGTCCTCCACCTTGACTTCAAACGTGCCACACGAACCCACATCGGGTGCGATCACCATGCCGTTGTCCAGGCTGATATTCCAGTTGTGCAAAGGGCAGGTGACCTTGCGTCCGTGCACGATGCCCTGGGACAAAGGACCGTTTTTATGGGGGCAGTGGTCGTGCAGAGCGAAGACTTCGTCTGCGGCGTTGCGAAAGATTGCGATATCTCCGCCCGTCGCGCGTTGCACGACCCGTGAACCCAGTTGCGGGATATCGCTCAGGGGGCAAATCAGTTTCCAGCTACGCATAGTGATGTCCTTATATCAGGATGGTTCAGGCTTCGAGCAGAATCGGTATGAACTGTTTGATGGCTTGTTCTTCACGTGCCAGCTCCCAGGGGTCGCGGGCATTTTTCAGTGAGTCGGTGAGGCGTTCATAGAGCGCCTTGCGGCCGGCCGTGTCCTCAAGCACTTTGTTCTTGACGTGGCTCAGGCCCACACGCTCCAGATAATGAGAGGTGCGCTCCAGATACCAGCCTTCTTCACGATAAAGCTGCAGGAAGGCACCGCTGAACTCCATCACCTCTTCGTTGGTTGTGACCTTGCAGAAAAACTGTGCGACCTCAGTCTTGATGCCGCCATTGCCACCAATATAAATTTCAAAACCTGAGTCCACACCAATGATGCCGACGTCTTTAATGCCAGATTCGGCACAATTGCGTGGGCAACCCGAGACGGCGAGTTTGACTTTGTGTGGTGCGTACATGTCGAACAGCATCTTTTCAAGCATGATGCCGGTGTCCATGGAGTGTTGTGTGCCAAAGCGGCAGTGCTCTGCACCGACACAGGTTTTGACCGTGCGGATTGACTTGCCGTAGGCATGACCCGAAACCATACCAGCAGCATTCAGATCAGACCAGATAGCAGGCAGGTTTTCCTTTTTGATACCAAGCAGGTCAATACGCTGTCCACCAGTCACCTTGACGGTTGGCACCTGATATTTGTCGGCGGCATCAGCAATGGCGCGCAACTCGGCTGGCGTGGTCAGCCCTCCCCACATACGTGGCACAACTGAGTAAGTGCCGTCTTTCTGGATGTTTGCGTGCGCACGCTCATTGATGTAGCGTGACTGCGGGTCGTCGATCGCCTCATGTGGAAAGCTTGAAAGCAGGTAATAGTTGATCGCAGGACGGCACTTTTCGCAGCCGTTCGGTGTTTTCCAGCCGAGTGCCTCAAACACTGTTTCCTTGGTGATCAGATGTCGCGCTACGATGGTTTCGCGTACGACTTTATGCGAATGCTCCGTGCAGGCGCATACCGGCTTGGTATCTTGCGCTGTTGGGGTGTAGGCTCCACCAATCGTGGACGCCAGGATTTGCTCGA
>CANBUF010000343.1 GCA_947372575.1 Alcaligenaceae bacterium
GTATTTCAAAGCTCGCAGCAGTGGATATCAAAATGGCCGAGCGACTTGGCTATCGCATCAAGTTGCTGGGTATTACCAAGCGACGTCCCGAAGGCATCGAATTGCGTGTGCATCCGGCGCTGGTGCCTAGCAAGTCCTTGCTTGCCAACGTTGAGGGCGCGATGAACGCCGTGCTCGTCAACGGTGATGCCGTCGGTCAGACTCTCTATTACGGCAAAGGTGCTGGTGAAGAACCCACTGCCTCTGCTGTGGTTGCTGATCTCGTGGATGTCACCCGTTTGCTGACGTCTGATCCTGAGCACCGCGTACCGCACCTGGCCTTTCAGCCAGATGCGATGGCTGATACGCCGATCCTGCCGATCGAAGCGGTCATTACCTCCTACTATTTACGCCTGACGGTTGCAGATCAGCCAGGCGTGCTTGCCGACCTGACTCGGCTGTTGGCGGATTCCGGAATTTCAATTGGCTCCATGATTCAGCAACCGAGCGAAACCGAGGATATGGCGGATCTGATTTTCCTCACGCACGAAGCACTTGAGCGCGATGTCAATGTTGCAATCACTGCAATTGAGGCACTGCCGTTCGTGCGCTCCCACGTCACACGCCTTCGCATGGAAAGTCTCACATGAAATATATCTCGACCCGTGGTGGCATGGCCCCCTTAGGTTTTTCGGATATTTTGCTTGAAGGGCTGGCTCCAGATGGTGGCCTCGCTATTCCAGAATATGTCCCGACTGTGACGACCGAGCAACTCGAGGCCTGGCGTGCTTTGCCTTACCATGCGCTGGCTGCCGAAATCCTTTCACTCTTTATTTCCGATATTGATCGTGCGACGCTTGATCAGTTAACCCGTCAGGCTTATCGGACCGATATTTTTCAGAGCGAAGAAATCGTTCCACTCCGTCCGCTCTATGGCGGGATGTTCTTGCTTGGCCTGTCAGAGGGGCCAACGCTGGCCTTTAAAGATATGGCGATGCAGTTTCTGGGGCAGGTGTTTCCACATGTTTTGCATGCGCGTGGTGCAACTCTCAACATCCTGGGTGCCACTTCGGGTGATACGGGATCGGCTGCTGAATATGCCATGCGTGGCAAAGCATCCGTGGCCGTTTTTATGCTCTCACCTGAAGGTCGGATGAGTGCTTTTCAGCGTGCGCAGATGTATTCGCTGCAGGATCCAAATATTCATAATATCGCGGTCAAAGGCAACTTTGATCAGGCGCAGGATATTGTTAAAGCCCTGTCAAGCGATCTCGAATTTAAAGCGAAGTGGCGCCTGGGTGCTGTGAATTCGATCAACTGGGCACGCATTGCCGCCCAGGTGGTGTATTACTTTCACGGGTGGTTACGCGCGACATCAGGACCCGGTCAGCAGGTTTCTTTTGCTGTGCCCTCGGGCAATTTTGGCAATATTCTTGCCGGGCATATCGCACGTACGATGGGGTTGCCGATCCGTCGTCTGGTGTTGGCGACCAACGAAAATAACGTACTCGAAGAGTTCTTCCGCACAGGGATTTATCGTCCGCGTGCGGCTGCACAAACCTTTGTGACATCGAGCCCTTCGATGGATATCTCTAGAGCGTCTAACTTTGAACGTTTTGTCTTTGATCTGGTGGGTCGGGATACGGC
Organism: Alcaligenaceae bacterium; assembly: GCA_947372575.1. The sequence continues at coordinate 1,627 of CANBUF010000343.1, forward strand.
GCGGGTTGCCGCACTCTGGACTGAGCTCAGCCAGAAAGGTTTCTTTGACCTGTCTGGCCTAAAGTCAGAATTTGAGTCGAAATATGGCTTTCAGGCAGGTAGCAGCTCTCACCAGGACCGACTGATCACGATTCGTTCAGTAATGGATCGTACGGGCATTCTGATTGATCCACATACTGCCGATGGCGTCAAAGTTGCGGCACCTCTGGTCGAAGCTGGCATTCCAATGATTGTTCTGGAGACCGCCTTGCCAGCCAAGTTTTCAGAAGTCATCGAAGAAGCGCTGGGTCAGCCTGCTCCTGTTCCTACAGGGTTTGAAGACCTGGAATCACGTCCTCAGCGTGTGACGGTATTGCCCTGCGATGTGGCAGCAGTCCGTGCGTATATTACCGAGTACGCGACGCTTTGATCTGAGTGATTGGGTCTTCAGTGCTGAGAACTTAAGCGCTCGCAACATATGTGCTGAAGTCTTAAGCGCCAAGAATATAAGTGCTTAAGTCTTAAGCGAAGTTTGCAGTGACGCGGGATATGTTCTCGATCACTGACCGTGCAGCGGCCTGGCCGCTTTGCACGGCGCCTTCGAGTACGGCTGGATAACCCGTATCTGTCCAGTCACCTGCAAGGGCCAGCCTCGGCCAGGCCGTACTATTGGCTGGTCGCAGCACCCCGGGTTCTGCAGAAAATGTTGCGCGCTTCTCAACAATCAGGCGATGTGCATGCACTGCAGGCATGGGGTGTCCTGCACGTGGGTGCCTTGCAACTTGTTCGCGGATTTGTTGAGCAATGCTTGCGACAAATGTCTGGCGATCATGTTTGAGAAAATCCAAGGCATCACTCACGACGACCGTGAGCTGATTGCTGGCGGCACAGGCAAACACCCACTGACCGTAATGTCCTTTTTCAGGAAATTCATCAAGCATCATGAGCGGACAAGGCAAGCGCCAGTCCTGCTCAAGCTGCAAGGTGAGTGTGGCAATCGGGCGATAAGTGAAGGCCTGCAGTTGCTGCTGGAGGATGTCGAGCGCTCGCGGGTTGCCTGTCGTGCGCAGGATGCGTGACGCCGCGTAGGGTGGCGTGGCAATGATGCACGCCTCAAACGACTCGCCGTCCACTTCCACATGCTGGCTGTCAACCAGCACCTCACTCACAATATGGCGGTAACGCATTGTGAGTTGCTGGGCGGCGGCTGCGGGCCAGAGGCGGGTGAGATCGATACGCGGGACCAGCATGTCTGATGCCGCTGCGGGGGCATCCAGGCTATCGCGCAGGACATTCAAAAACAACTGCGCGCAAGCGTATTCGATAGGCGTATTCAGACTCGCCAGGCAGAGCGGTTGCCAGAGCCGCAGGATCGCGGTGCTTGTCTGGTGATGTCGGTTTAACAACTGGGAGACTGTTTGCAGTGGTGGGCAGCTCCAGTGTTGTTTGCGCAGGCTGGTCACCATTCGGATGGCATACCATTTGTCGCGCATAGACAGGCCATGTGCCA
>CANBUF010000344.1 GCA_947372575.1 Alcaligenaceae bacterium
CTCAATGCCGGCGCGGACAAGGTCTCCATCAACAGTGCGGCAGTCACCAATCCCGACCTCGTGCGTGCAGCCTCTGACTATCACGGTTCACAATGCGTCGTCGTCGCCATTGATGCGCGACGTGTCAATGAAGACCCGCTGAATCCACGCTGGGAGGTCTTCACTCATGGCGGGCGCCAAGCGACAGGTCTGGATGTCGTGGCCTGGGCAATACAAATGGCAACCTATGGGGCGGGAGAGATTCTGCTGACCAGCATGGATCGTGACGGAACTAAGTCAGGTTTTGATCTGGAACTCACGCGACGGGTAGCGGATGCTGTGCCAGTTCCGGTGATCGCCTCAGGTGGCGTTGGCAATCTGCAACACCTGGCAGATGGTGTCACACGTGGCGGTGCGAGTGCCGTGCTTGCTGCAAGTATTTTTCACTATGGTGAATACACAGTGCGTGAGGCCAAAGCATTCATGGCGAGTCAGGGCATTCCCGTGAGGACGTGCTGAAATGACCACCCACACAAACACCACGCACCAGGCCGCGCACGACATGCCAGACTGGCTCAAAGAAGTCCGGTTTGATGAGCAGGGGCTGATCCCGGCCATCGCACAGGATGCGCAGTCTGGCCAGATTCTGATGGTAGCCTGGATGAATGCTGAATCACTTGCCGAAACTGCCCAGACAGGACGTGCGGTGTACTGGTCACGTTCGCGCAGCCGCATCTGGCGCAAAGGCGAAGAATCAGGGCATGTCCAACGACTCGTTGAGCTCAGACTGGATTGCGACAGTGATGTGATTCTGATGAAGGTCGAACAGCTAGGTGGGATTGCCTGTCACACCGGACGCGCCAGCTGCTTTTACCGCCGACTTGACACAACACCACAACAGTCTGAATGGGTCTCGGTCGATCCCGTGCTGAAAGACCCTGAACTGATCTACAAATAATCACACCACACATGACTGACTCAAGCTCCAGAACAGATTCTTCTTCAGATATCGTGCTTGCGCGCCTGGCCGATCTGCTGACCACCCGGCTTCCTAGCCAGGGAGGAGATCCCGCCACCTCCTATGTCGCCAAACTTTTTTCCAAAGGCCCCGATGCGGCCCTAAAAAAGATCGGTGAAGAAGCCACTGAGCTTGTGATGGCGGTCAAGGACAAACAGCCCGAACGAATTGTGTCTGAAATGGCTGATCTGTGGTTTCACTGCCTCGTTGTGTTAACTGAGCATGGCTTGAGGCCAGAACAAGTTCTTGCAGAGCTCGCACGTCGCGAAGGTATTTCAGGCTTACAAGAAAAAGCTAGCCGAACAGAGCATCCCTGATTTCTCACCCCTCACAAAAAGCTTCCAACATGAGTGAACATTGTCTGTTTTGCAAAATTGTCCGGCGAGAGATCCCGGCACGTATTGTTCATGAAGATGACGACTGTGTTGTTTTCCATGACATCAACCCCGCCGCACCGGTGCACTTATTGATGGTTCCAAAGCATCATATTGTGTCGATGCAAGATATAACTGACGAAGATAGCGTTTGGTTAGGTAGAATGATGGCTCAGGCACCAAAAATTGCACTTTTAAACGGTTGCAACACTGGGTCTGCGGGTGGCTTTCGCCTCATGGCCAATTCTGGCGTTGAGGGTGGTCAAGAAGTTTTTCACCTTCACTTTCACATTATTGGTGGCAAGCGTCCCTGGAAGGGACAGCAAGCTACCATCGCCTAATTCGGAGAACCGTCATGGGCAGTTTCAGTATCTGGCATTGGTTAATCGTTCTAGTCATCGTTGCGTTGATTTTTGGTACCAAAAAAATCCGTAATATCGGCTCGGATCTTGGTGGTGCGGTTAAGGGTTTCAAAGAAGGCATGAAGGACCCTAACGCAAAAGAAGGGGATCCTGCTCCTGAGGCTGCACCTGCTCAGCGCGTTGCGGCGGGTGACACCATTGACGTGCAAGCTAAAGAAAAGACTAGCTCCCACTAACTTTATCGGCCACCACTCGACTGGCCACGTTTTTTTGGCAATCTGAACACTATGCTTGACGTTAGCTTTACTGAACTGCTTGTGGTCGGAGTTGTTGCGCTAGTCGTGATTGGCCCGGAACGATTGCCAAAAGTTGCCCGGACCGTCGGGCATCTGGTTGGGCGAGCCCAACGCTATGTCAATGACGTCAAGTCTGACATCCAGCGTGAGGTCGAGCTCGATGGGTTACGCAACCTCAAGGATCAGATGGAGGATGCGGCCAAGTCAGTTAAATCCTCGCTACAAAACACCGAAGCCTCGATCCGCAATCCAATTGAATCCATCCAGCAAGACACCATGTCAGCCTTTAATGGCCCGGGTGTCAGCGCGGGGAGCGACAGCACTTCATCGGTGACGATGAGTGACTCTGCTTCGGCAACCGCACAAACCGAAGCCGCATCCCCATACCATGCAGTCGCGCCCTACGTGACAGTCGATTCGGATGCTTCGCTGGTCAAGCCCTATCAAACCATTTCGGTCGTGGTGCCCTATAAGACCATTACTGCCACAACCCCTACGCCCGGATCTGAATCGTGAGCACTGAAGAGCAGCAAGAAGTCGGCGAAACATTCATGTCGCACCTGATCGAGCTCAGGACGCGTGTGATGTATGCAGTAGTCGCAGTTGTTGTTGTATTTGTAGCGTTGTTTATGTACCCCGGTGCCTCGATCATTTACGACTTGCTCGCCGCACCAATGCTTGCCTCTTTGCCTGAAGGGACACACATGATTGCAACTGGCGTCATCACGCCATTCATGGTGCCCGTCAAGGTCACTATGATGGCCGCTTTCATTATCTCCTTGCCAGTCGTGCTCTATCAGGCCTGGGCGTTTGTCGCACCTGGCTTATACCGCCACGAACAGCGACTGGCACTGCCATTGATTGTCTCGAGCTCCCTGCTTTTTATTGCAGGCATGGCCTTTTGCTATTTCGTTGTGTTCAAAACGGTGTTTAGTTTCATCGCAAGCTTTGCGCCACAATCCATTACCCCGGCACCTGACATTGAAGCCTACCTGAGCTTTGTCATGACAATGTTCCTGGCATTTGGCGTCACGTTCGAAGTCCCCGTCGTGGTGGTATTGCTTGTGCGTA
>CANBUF010000345.1 GCA_947372575.1 Alcaligenaceae bacterium
GCACAGCCATAGTCGTTCCAGGTATCTCTCGTATGTTGATGGCAACATCATTGGGTAACGGTAGTGTGGCGAGTGAGTATTTTGAAGGCATGACGAAACTGACAAGCCATTTGTTGGCTGATTGCATTGATGCAGGTATCCCTGTCTGAGGTGTCACCACGACAGGTGCAGTCATGGTGATTTTTTCAGAATTTGAAAGAGAGTGACCTTGAGGCTCAATGATGACAGGCGCTGCCATTGGAATGCGGGTTGGTGATTTAAGATCATCCGTTGGGTTTGCGTGATTATTGCCGAAGATGAACGCTGCAATCTGTCGAAAACCTTTGTTTGACGCCTTGCTTAGGTCACCGTCCACGAGAACCTCAGCAACAAGCGTCGGTTGATATCGCCGGATTTCAATGTTTCCATCTGTGTGCAGAATTTCAAATTTTGGTTCTTCAATTGCCATCGCGTGAGCTCTCTACAGTTATCTGTGCCCCGGACATGGGGACACATTGAAAAACTTGGTGAGCATGTTGCCCCCTCACCAATGTCATGACTTCGGACAAGTTGGCTAAAGGATAGATCACTATAGTAATGTTGTATGTATGTGAGCGAACTTAGCGTAAAAGGCTAAAATTTGAGTGATTAAATAAATGAAAGCAAACTCAAGCACAAGAAAATTGTCATATGATCTGTCGATCTATGGATATTCAAACTCTAAAAAACCTCACTCACTTCATCCTCCCTGTGTGTTTTATTCAAGATGAAGGCTCATCAGGTGACCGTAGCTTACATGAATTGGGCTGACGATTTGCCGCCCACTCGCAGCGCGGCGATGTCGCGTATCGCACGTATTCGACCCGCCGAGTATGCGTCCACGCGCAATGACATCGATGGCTCGGTGACAGGCCTGTCACCCTATCTGACACATGGCTTGATTACGCTGCGCGAGATTCTGGTCGAATTACTGAGTCGCGAGCCGTTGGCAGTGAATCACAAGCTGGTGTACGAATTTGGCTGGCGTGAATTCTTTCGCCATGTCTGGTCTCAAGTCGGCAACGATATCTTTGCCTCATTGCATCCGGGGCCACTCTCAGACGAGTCCTACTCTAGCGTGTTGCCAGCCGACATTCGCCAGGCATGCACTGGCGTGCCTGTCATTGATGAGGCAGTACGGGTGCTTTACTCCACCGGGACACTGCACAACCACGCGCGGATGTGGCTTGCGAGCTACGTGGTGCACATACGTCAGGTGCATTGGCGTACAGGTGCCGACTGGTTCGTCGCGCATCTCCTGGACGGCGACCTCGCCAGCAATCATCTTAGCTGGCAATGGGTGGCGGGCACTGGCAGTCACAAACCTTACTTGTTTAATGCCGATAACGTGGCGCGCTTCGCCCCGGTTCACTGGCACAGCCACGGTTCGGTGATTGACCGATCCTATGAGGAGCTGAGCCTGATCGCTTGCTCTGCTCGCACAGGGTCATCGAGGTTCACGTGTACCAATTTTGCAGATACTCAGTGTGCTCTCGAACCCTCACTACACATCAGTCCGCCCTCAGACCTTCCGTTGCACAAACCCGATGCGCCCGCCGTCCAGCAGCTAAAGGGACGTGAAGTGTGGCTTGTGCATCCATGGGCGCTGCGCGAGCCGCCCGCAGATCTCACTCCAGATACGGTGATGATTGGTGTGTACCTGCATGAGTACCACAAGACCTGGCCCTGGCCAGAGGCACGTTGGCGCTGGGTCGACAGTGCGATGGCGGCAGTGACCCAGCAACGCTGGTATGTCGATGCAGCAGGTCTTGCCACGGCCTTGGCAGGCGCTGCACGTGTACGCAGTGTCGAAGACCCCCACATCACGGAGTGGATCAAGCCCTTGGCGCATCTGGAGGCCGCACCGACTCTGTTCCCGCTCATCGATCAGCGCTGTACGAGTTTTTCTCAGTGGTGGTCACGTGCCACACGGGGTCTTCGCACTGCCGAGGAGTTGCTGTGAACCAGACTCACGCTGACGGTTTCCAAATCAACGGGGGATCATCCATTCTTTGATTCGCAACAGACCGCCCCTACTCAACCGTCACACTCTTGGCAAGATTTCTGGGTTTGTCAACATCAGCCCCTCTTCTACATGCAGTGTGATAAGCCAGCAACTGCAAACAGATAATATACAGAACAGGTGAAAGTGCACCTTTGTACTTGGGCATCTGGATGACAAACACCCCCTCTTCATTGACCATCTGCGTTCCAGATTCAGCAAAGATAAATAACTGCCCTCCTCGCGTGCGAACTTCTTCGATATTAGACTTAAGTTTCTGCAGCACGCTGTTATCAGGGGCAATCGTAATAACGGGCATCTCCTTTGTGACCAAAGCAAGGGGGCCGTGCTTGAGCTCGCCAGCAGGGTATGCCTCAGCGTGGATATAGCTGATCTCCTTGAGCTTGAGGGCACCTTCCAATGCAATGGGGTAGTACACCCCCCGGCCAAGAAACAAAGCATTCTCTTTTAATGCCAAACGCTCAGCCCACGCAATGATCTGAGATTCCAGAGAAAGCACGACATGCATTGCCAGCGGCAGAGCATGGAGTGCCTCAAGGTGCTCAGCTTGCTCAATAGGAGTCAGTCGGTCATGCGCCTTTGCAAGCGAGAGCGTCAGGATGAACAGAGCGGCGAGCTGAGTGGTAAAGGCTTTCGTTGACGCCACACCTATTTCAACACCTGCACGTGTAATGTAGGCAAGCTTGCACTCACGAACCATCGCACTCGTTGCAACATTACAGATAGTCAAGGTCTGCTCCATGCCCAGAGACTTTGCATGCTGCAACGCAGCCAGAGTATCGGCCGTTTCGCCAGATTGTGAAATCGTCACGACAAGCGTGCAAGGATGGGGGACACTCTCGCGATAACGATATTCGCTCGCAAATTCGACCTCGACCGGGATCCTCGCAATGGATTCAATCCAGTATTTGGCTGTTAAAGCTGCGTAGTAACTTGTGCCACATGCTAAAAAAAGGATACGATCAATTTTCTTGAAAACGGGCAAACTTTCAGTACCAAATACATCTGGAGCTAGACCACTCAGCTCCTCAATCGTACGCTTG
>CANBUF010000346.1 GCA_947372575.1 Alcaligenaceae bacterium
TGTTACGTGCGCCGCTGGTCATCGGCGAACCCAGTCTGCCCGTTGCGCGCATTGCCTGGTGCACGGGTGCCGCCCAAAACATGCTGATCGATGCCATTGACGCTGGCGTGCAGTGCTTCATTACTGGCGAAATCTCAGAGCCCACGGTCCATCTTGCGCGCGAGGCTGGAGTCGGCTTTATCAGTGCAGGCCATCACGCAACCGAACGTTACGGCGTGCAGGCTCTGGGACATGCCATCCACACCACCTTTGGCGTTCAGGTTGACTTTATCGATATCGACAACCCGGTCTGACCATCAGGTGGGAGGAGGAATAACAAGTGGCTTATTTTTTAAGCAAATCACGAATTTCACGCAGGAGCGCGACATCCTCTGGGACGGGTGGCACTGGTTTTTCAGACTCGATTCTGGCCCGGGCCGTATTGATCAGCTTGACCATCCCAAAAATGATAAACGCCAGCAACACGAAGTTGATGGTGATCGTCAGAAAATTACCCCAGGCAAAAACCGTTGCGCCGGCTTTAATCAGTTCAGCATAAGTGTCAGGGCCAGAATAATTGGCGGGACGCGACAGCACCAGCAACTTATTGGTGAAGTCAACCGAACCGCCCACCAGAAAGTTAACCAGCGGCATCACAATGTCCCGGACCAGTGATTCGACAATTTTGCCAAAAGCCGCACCAACAATGACACCCACAGCTAGGTCAACAACGTTCCCACGAACCGCAAATTCACGAAATTCCTTAAAAAACCCCTTTGACTGACGCATTTGCGATTTCTCCTTTGAAGTTGCCACGTGGCTAGCGCTATAATAAGGGGTTACGGAAACCGTAACAACGATCAAAGCACTACAGCTAACAAGGCATATCACTGCCGGGGCAACGATAAGGATAGGAAGATGAGTCAGGATTCGATTGTGCACGACGACGAAGGCGCGGTTCCACCGACGCTGCCGTCCGACCCCTCGCGCCGTTTCTGGATTGGCACGACCTGTGCCATGGGCGGAGTTGCAGGTGTCGCTGCAGCAGTTCCTTTTGTCAGTACGTTCGCGCCTTCTGAGCGGGCACGTGCTGCTGGTGCACCCGTAGAAGTTGATGTAAGCACATTAGCCCCAGGCGAGATGCGGACCATCGAGTGGCGTGGCAAGCCCGTGTGGCTCATTCGCCGCACCAAAGAGCAGCTTGAGTCCCTCAAGCAAACAGACTCCGAGGTTGCCGACCCTGACTCGAACCGTCCGGGTTACACACCTCCCTACGCCAAGAATGAATGGCGTTCGCGCAAGCCCGAACTATTTGTAGCCGTTGGCATCTGCACACACCTTGGTTGTTCGCCCTCACCAAAATTTGCCATCGGACCACAGCCCAGCTTGCCCAACAACTGGGAAGGCGGATTCCTGTGCCCATGCCATGGTTCAACCTTTGATATGGCTGGTCGCGTGTTTAAAAACAAACCCGCGCCAGATAATCTCGAGGTTCCACCTTACCAATACCTGAGCGACACCCGCATCATTGTCGGGGTTGATGAGAACAATAAGGCTTAATTAGCCTTTGATCTAAACCCGTACAACACGATACTGAACAAGGAGCCATTTCATGGCTGGCGAAAAAACCGTCGAAACGACCGGATTGCTGGGATGGATAGACACCCGCTTTCCGCTGACGTCTACCCTGAAAGCGCATGTGACTGAATACTATGCGCCTAAGAACTTTAATTTCTGGTACTTTTTTGGCTCATTGGCCACATTAGTACTGGTACTCCAGATTGTGACCGGAATTTTTCTGGTCATGCATTACAAACCTGATGCGATGCAGGCGTTTCAGTCTGTTGAATACATCATGCGCGAAGTACCAGGTGGCTGGTTTATCCGTTATATGCACTCAACAGGCGCATCCATGTTTTTTGTGGTCGTCTATCTGCATATGACCCGTGCGCTGCTGTATGGTTCATACCGTAAGCCACGCGAACTGGTATGGATTTTCGGTGTTGGCATCTTCCTGTGTCTGATGGGCGAAGCCTTCTTTGGTTACCTCCTGCCCTGGGGCCAGATGTCCTTCTGGGGTGCTCAGGTGATTGTGAACCTGTTTTCAGCCATTCCTTTCATCGGTCCCGAGTTGTCAATCTGGATTCGAGGCGACTATGTCGTGTCGGACGCGACGCTGAACCGCTTTTTCGCCTTCCACGTGATTGCAATCCCTCTTGTCTTGCTCGGTCTGGTGGCAGCTCACCTGGTCGCGCTCCACGAAGTCGGCTCAAACAATCCTGATGGCATCGAGATCAAGTCCAAAAAAGACAAGTACGGTCGCCCACTGGATGGGATTCCTTTCCATCCTTTCTATACCGTGCATGACATCATGGGTGTTGCAGGTTTTCTCATCATTTTCATGGCAATTATTTTCTTTGCCCCTGAAATGGGTGGTTACTTCCTGGAATTCAACAACTTTATTCCTGCCAACCCGCTGGTGACACCTCTGCACATTGCACCTGTCTGGTATTTCACGCCGTTCTACTCGATGTTGCGTGCGACGACCGACGACTTTACCTGGGTGCTTTGTGGGGCGGCAATCGTTGCTGCGATCGTAATGTTCCTGCGCCATAAAGGCCTGGTCAAACTGATTGTTCCTGTGATCTTGCTGGTTGTCGCAGTCCTGCTGCGCGGCATTGATGCCAAATTCTGGGGTGTTGTGGCGATGGGCGGCGCAGTCGTGTTGCTGTTCTTCCTGCCCTGGCTTGATTACAGCCCAGTCAGGTCAATTCGATATCGTCCGACCTGGCACAAAGTGCTGTACGGCATTTTCTTTGTGAATTTCGTCATATTGGGTTACCTCGGTACCCAGGCACCTACGGCAATCTTCAACCTGATCTCGCAAATTGGTACGCTCATTTACCTGGGCTTCTTTTTCCTGATGCCGGTCTGGAGTCGTCTCGGTACGTTCAAACCGGTCCCCGACCGTGTCACGTTCCACGCCCATTGAGCTTAAACTTTATTTACGGAATGACCATGATCAAGAAGCTGCTTTGTGCTCTTGCCCTGATGATCACTTGCACTGGGGCTCACGCCGCAGGCGGTGGATATACCCTCGACAA
>CANBUF010000347.1 GCA_947372575.1 Alcaligenaceae bacterium
CGAGCGGCAGAATGTCAGGGCGTTGCAGATTAAAGATCAAAAACATCTCTGCCGTCCAGCGTCCGATCCCGCGAATCGCCGTCAGCTCCTCAATCACAGCCTCGTCCTCCATCTCAGCCCATTTTTGGGGGTGGACACGCTTTTCACTAAAATGTACTGATAAATCAAGAATGTATTCGGCTTTACGGGCAGACAGCCCTGCCGACCTCAGTTGATCCACACCGGACTTTTGCACAGACGCCGGAGTTGGACGCTTGCCGCACTCGAGCAGGAACCTTTGCCAGACCGACTCGGCGGCCTTGACTGAAATCTGCTGCCCGACGATCGATCGGGCAAGGGTCACAAAGGGATTCCCACGGGTCCTGAGCCAGATATCGGGGTGCTTGGGGATCAGTTTTTTCATGATCCGGTCGCGCTTCATCAGCTGCACCGTGGCAGCATCCCAATAGTCAGGCTTGTTGTCAGTCAGATCGGATTGAGTCATGTCGCTGGCCTTAAGCACGGCGCCACTGCGTCAAGCCACCTGGCTTGTCGTCGAGCTCGATCCCTGCGGCTTTCAGTTTGGCACGAATCGCGTCGGCTTCGGCAAAGTTTTTTGTTTGCTTGGCGTTGGCACGCGCCGCAATCAGCTCTAGAATCTCTTGTTCAGAAATCGCAGCCTCTCCTGTGGCCACATGCCCTTGAGCCGCATCTTCGATCGCGCGACGGGTATAGCGCGTCGGGCATTGGAAGTACGCAGGCGGATCTTGCAGCAACAAACCGAGCACCGCCCCCAACGCTTTGAGTTGCGCGCTAATTGCCGGATCTTTGGTCCGGTTGGCCTGTGTGGCGAGCTCAAACAAGGCAGCGACTGCCCCTGCTGAATTGAAATCATCATCCATCGCTTCACGGAACGCGATGGCTTCGGGTTGTTTCCAGTCGGGCGACACGACACCTGCAACAGGCGGGACGTTTTGGAGCGTCTGGTAGAGGCGATCCAGCGAGACCTGGGCATCGACCAGATTATCGGGTGCGTAATTCTGGGCGCTCCGGTAGTGGTTGCGCACAATAAAGAAACGCAACATCTCGGCTTCGCGTGGGTTGACCTGGTAGGTCGCGACATCCGTTGGCTGGTCAGGCATGCCAACGGTCTGGCGGATCGTTCGAAAATTGCCCAGAGACTTGGACATTTTTTCGGAATCGACCATTAGCGGTCCACAATGCATCCAGTTATTGGCCAGCGTCCCGCCAAAAGCACCCTCGGTCTGGGCGATTTCGTTTTCGTGGTGAGGGAATTTAAGATCAGGGCCCCCACCATGAATGTCGAGCGGCAGTCCGAGCAAGGCTTTGCTCATCGCGGAGCATTCGATATGCCAGCCAGGTCTGCCCCAGCCGTAGGGAGAATCCCAACGGGTATCTTCAGGCTCGTGAGCCTTGGCGGATTTCCACAAGACAAAGTCAAGTGGATCACGCTTGGAAGAAGCCACAGCCACCCGTTCTCCGGCGCGCAAATCATCCAGCGACTTACCAGAAAGCTTGCCGTAACCTGGGAACTCGCGCACCGCAAAATTCACATCACCATCAGGCGCGTGGTAGGCGAGGCCCTTTTTTTCGAGCTGACCGATGATGTCGAGCATATCGCCGACATATTGCGTCGCACGGGGTTGCTGATCGGGGGCCTGGACGCCCAGAGCGGCCTCGTCAGCATGCATGGCAGCGATATAGAAATCGGTCACTTCGCCAATGCGACGGTTAGATTCGACAGCGCGTTTAATGATCTTGTCATCAATATCGGTGATATTGCGCACATAATCCACCGTTAAACCGCTTTGGCGCAGCCAGCGCTGGACCACATCAAAGCTGACCAGCATGCGTGCATGGCCCAAATGGCACCAGTCATAGACGGTCATGCCACAGACATAGAGGCCAACTTTGCCAGCCTGAACAGGGGTAAAGGGTCGTTTAGTACGCGAGAGGGAGTCGTAAATCTGAAGCATGCGATACGGAAGGCTCAAAGCAAGGCTAAAATGCGGATCGTTAAGTATAGCAATTGAGGATTTCACGCCTTGACTCTGCATAAAAGAATTTGTTGCGCCCTGCTCATGGCCTGTTCGGCAATAGCCTTGCCCGGAACGTCCTGCGCGCAATCCTATCCCGGCGTCATGCCAGGTGCGATCAACCCATTGGGATCGGATCAGGGGCGGACTTACAACAGCATCCCTTCAGCCATGCCAAAGGACAAACCTGGCCAGATTATTGGTGACAAGGTCCCCGATGAGGGCTGGGATGGTCTGGCAAAGCTCCTCGAGGCCATCTCGCCGTCAGTGGACACGCGCATTCCTCTTACTCCTTCTGATATTACTACCCGGATCGAGGGTTTACTTCGCGTAGGCCGTAACCAGGAGGCACTTGAAGAGCTCGAGAAGCGTCTCGCCGTGGAGGCTCAGCGTACAACCCCCGGCACGGATGTACAGCTGATGTTTCAACAGGCCCGGGTGATGACGGCGCTCAAGCGTCTGAACGAAGCTGAGGCCATTTATCAAAAAATGACCATGCGCTTTCCGGAGCTCCCAGAGCCCTGGAACAACCTCGCTGTGATTTATGTCCAGCGCGGTGAACTCGACCAGGCCAGACGCGCGCTTGAAATGGCGATCATGATCAATCCGAACTATGCTTTTGCCCAATCCAATCTGGGTGATGTCCAATTAAGCATCGCTCTGCTCGCCTATCAGCGCGCGGCAGCAGCCGGTGCGCCAGGTGCACGTGCTAAAGCCCGTGCTGTCAGTGCACTCATCGAAGCTAATGCCGAGGCCGCCCCAAAATGAACAGACGATTTTTTACCTTACGCTTGATGCGTAATCTTGCACTGACCGGTATGATCCCGCTGGTGTCTTTTAGCGCAGTTGCTGCGCAATCCTCCAACTCGACCTCCAAACAAGGCGTTAATTCCATGAGCACGAATCCCCGCGTCAAAATGTCCACCAATATGGGTGACTTTGTTATCTCTCTTGATGCTGCAAAAGCCCCCAAAACCGTCGCCAACTTCCTGGCCTACGTCAATGACGGTTTTTACAATGGCACCGTTTTTCATCGCGTAATCGA
>CANBUF010000348.1 GCA_947372575.1 Alcaligenaceae bacterium
CGATTGCATAGGTCAGGATGACTTCTGCGCCAGCCTCTTTAGCCTTGAGCAGCTGTGGCGTCATGTCGACGTCTTTGATGTTGAATTTTTCGTCCGCAACGGGAGTAATGCCTTTGGCAGCTAATGCTGCGGTCAGGTCTTTACGGCCCAGGTCGCCATAAGCAGTGGAGTCCGCAAGAATCGCAACTTTCTTGAAACCACGACGCGTCACGGCTTCTTCGACAATCATTGGCGCCTGAATCAGGTCAGGAGCGGCATTACGGAACACGTAGTTTTCTGGCTCTTTCTCAAACTGATGCGTAATGAGGGTGCCGGTTGCCACGTTGTTCAACACTGGAATTTTGGCTTCTTGAAAGAAACGTTGTGAAGCCAGTGCTACACCGGTGTTGATGTAGCCAACTGCTGCATCAACTTTAGACTTGTTAATGAATTCCTGGGCAATTTGGACACCACGCTCGTTCTTGGCTTCGTCATCGCGCTCGATCAGCTCGATTTTCTTGCCCAGGACACCGCCTGAGGCATTGATTTCTTTGGCGGCCAGACGCACGCCATCACGCATGCTGACGCCCATCGAGGACGAACCACCGGTAAAGGGACCAATGACGCCAATTTTAATTGTGTCCTGTGCAAAGGCAGCAGTCGCGAGCGTGCATGCAGCAACAGTTGTCAGTAATTTATAAGTTAATTTCATATTTTCTCCTCGGCTAACCGTGATCGGTTGAGTAGATCTATTCTAGCGATTTCTAGTTGATTTCAGACCCTCAATTTCTGAGGGTTTACTCTAGTTTTAAGCGGAAATCTGCGATCTTTTAAGAGGATGTCGACAAAATCCTATTTCTTCTGGCTAGGATTTAGGATTTGAGGAGGAGTTTGTCCGGAAGTTACGCGTTTCCTGAATCACGACGCCAGACAGCAAGGCGATACCAACCAGATTCGGGAATGCCATGAGGCCGTTGAACACGTCCGAGACGGCCCAGACCAGGTCGAGCGAGACCACAGTGCCCAGCATGACAAACAAAATGAAAATAAACCGGTAGGGATAAACTGCACGCGCACCCAGAACATATTGGGCGCACTTCTCGCCATAAAAGCTCCAGCCAAGAATGGTGGAATAGGCAAAGAATATCAACCCGATCGTCACAATCCAGCCGCCGGGACCTGGAAGTAGTGCATCAAAGGTTGCGCCCGTGAGTGCTGCACCCGTCTGGCCGTCACGATACAAGCCACCCATGACCAGCGCAATCCCTGTAATCGAGCACACAATGATGGTATCGATGAAGGTCCCGGTCATGGAAACCAGTGCTTGTTTGACCGGAACATCTGTTTTGGCAGCCGCAGCGGCAATCGGTGCGGTGCCGAGTCCCGCCTCATTAGAAAACAATCCACGTGCCACGCCATATCGGATGACTGTGCCGATGGCTCCCCCCGCTACGGCAGCACCTGTGAAGGCATCGGTCAGAATCAACGTCAGAGCTGGAATGAGCTTGTCCAGGTTTAGCAGAATAATCACGAGACCGCCCAGCACATAGAACGATGCCATGACCGGCACGATAATGCTCGCGGCGCGCGCAATACTTTTGATCCCGCCCAGGATCACCAGTGCAGTCACCACGGTCAGCAATACGCCCGTCGCCCAGGTTGGGATCCCAAAACTACTCTGCATGGCGTGCGCGACAGAGTTGGATTGCACCGAGCAGCCTGTCCCGAGTGCTGCGATCATTCCAAAAAAGGCAAAGGACATTGCAAGCCATTTCATACCCAGGCCACGCTCGATGTAGTACATCGGTCCGCCTTGCATGACCCCCTGTTCATCCTTGAAGCGGTATTTGATGGCGAGCAGACCTTCGGCATATTTAGTCGCCATGCCAACCAGTGCCGTCATCCACATCCAGAAAATGGCGCCGGGTCCGCCCAGCACGACTGCCGTAGCAACTCCGGCAATGTTGCCGGTGCCGATCGTGGCTGCGAGCGCCGTCATCAGCGCCTGGAATTGTGAGATGTCGCCAGGCGCGCGGTCGTCCTGTTTTCGTGAAAAAGCGAGCTTTAGAGCATAGGGCAGCATCGAGAATTGCACCCAGCCCAGTCTCAGGGTCAGATATAGGCCTGTCCCAACAAGCACAATTAACAGGAAGGGCCCCCAGACAATTCCGCCCAGGCTATTGAAAAAATGGGTAGTTGCCTCAATTACATTAGTCGAGATGTCATTCAGCATATTTTGCCTCCAGTTGATGCCAGTCAGGATCGCTGGCCATCTGGTCGGCATAATAGGGATGACAGTGTTCAAATAGTCATTTTTCCTCCACTTGTTACACTGAAAACTTATCTTTCAAGATGTAACCGCAATATTTACTCTATCGGCATAACGTGATAACCGCATCAAACCTCAGCATTCAGTTCGGACCCAAGCCACTTTTTGAAAATATCAACGTCAAATTCGGGGAGGGCAATCGCTACGGCTTGATTGGTGCCAATGGCTCTGGCAAGACCACACTGATGAAAATCATTGGCGGCGATCTGGAGTCGACCGCAGGTAACGTTCATCTCGAACCAGGTTTGCGCATGGGAAAATTGCGCCAGGATCAGTTTGCCTTTGAAGATCTGCGCGTACTTGACGTGGTGTTGATGGGCCATGCCGAAATGTGGGAAGCCATGTCCCAGCGTGATGCGATTTACGCCAATGCAGATTCCACAGATGAAGACTACATGCGTGCCGCCGATCTTGAGGCAAAGTTTGCCGAGTTTGACGGGTATACCGCCGAGGCGCGTGCGGGTGAATTATTGTTGGGACTGGAGTTTCCGGTTGATCAGCATCAGCTGCCGATGCGCGAGATCGCCCCGGGCTGGAAGCTTCGCGTACTGCTCGCGCAGGCGCTGTTTTCAAACCCCGATGTCCTGCTGCTGGATGAGCCGACCAACAACCTGGATATCAATACCATTCGCTGGCTCGAAGACATCCTGAACGGCTATCAGAGCACCATGATTATCATCAGTCATGATCGTCACTTCCTGAATCAGGTATGCACGCACATGGCCGATCTGGATTTTGGTGAGTTACGTGTGTATCCAGGTAATTATGATGAT
>CANBUF010000349.1 GCA_947372575.1 Alcaligenaceae bacterium
ATAGGTGATTTTCTCAGCCCGTAAATCTGATTCTACTCTAAAGCCTTGTTTTTTCAGGGTTTGTGCAATTTCTGTTGCATAAGCAGCAGCAGGCTCTGAAATGCAGCATACGACGGCCTGAACAGGTGCCAGCCAGGCAGGCAGCGCACCCGCATGGTTTTCGATCAGCATGCCGATGAAACGTTCGAGTGAACCCAGGATGGCACGATGGAGCATGACAGGTGCACGGCGCTTATCGTTGGCATCGACGTATTCGGCACCCAGACGCTCTGGCATTGAGAAGTCGACCTGCAAAGTCCCACATTGCCAGTGGCGGCCAATCGCATCCTTGAGGGTGTATTCGACCTTGGGACCATAGAAAGCGCCCTCGCCTGGTGAGACTTCAAAATCACAGCCGGTACGACGCAGGCTTTCCATCAGTGCGTTTTCGGCTTTGTCCCAGACTTCGTCGCTGCCGATACGCTTTTCGGGGCGCGTCGCAACTTTGTAAAGGATGTCGTGAAAGCCAAAGTCCCCATACACCTTTTGGAGCAGCGACGTGTAGGCTGCACACTCGTCCTGCATCTGATCTTCGGTACAAAAAATATGACCATCGTCCTGCGTAAACCCGCGCACGCGCATCATGCCGTGCAAGGATCCCGAGGGCTCATTGCGATGGCACTGGCCAAACTCACCATAGCGCAATGGCAGATCGCGATAAGAATGCAGGCCATGATTAAAAATCTGCACATGGCCTGGGCAGTTCATAGGCTTTAGGCCGTAGGTCCTGCTTTCTGATTCTGTCGTGAACATATTTTCACGATAGTTATCCCAGTGACCCGTTTTTTTCCAGAGGGAAAGATCTAGAATTTGAGGCGCCTTGACCTCCTGGTAGCCATTGTTGCGGTAAACGTCACGCATATATTGTTCAACCTGTTGCCAGATTGCCCAACCCTTTGGGTGCCAGAAAATCAGGCCTGGGCCTTCTTCCTGAAAATGAAACAAGTCGAGATCTCGACCGATCTTACGGTGATCGCGGCGTTCGGCTTCTTCGAGCATATGGAGATAGGCATCCTGATCAGCCTGGTTCGCCCAGGCCGTGCCGTAAATACGCTGCAACATTTCATTGTTGCTGTCGCCGCGCCAGTAGGCACCGGCGAGCTTCATGAGTTTGAATACTTTGAGCTTGCCGGTATTTGGCACGTGCGGCCCGCGGCACAGATCGATAAAGTCGCCTTCGCGATAAAGGCTGATTGTTTCGTTACCGGGGATCGCAGCAATGATCTCAGCCTTATAGGCCTCGCCGATTTCGTTGAAATATTTGACCGCATCGTCGCGCAACCATTCTTCGCGCGTCACTGTTTCGTCTTTTTTGACGAGCTCAGCCATCTTTTTTTCGATTGCAGCCAGATCATCTAGCGTGAAGGGACGTTTGTAAGCAAAGTCGTAAAAGAAGCCGTTTTCGATGACTGGACCGATTGTGACTTGCGCATCCGGAAAGAGTGCTTTAACAGCGTAAGCAAGTAAGTGCGCCGTAGAGTGACGAATTAAATCGAGCCCGTCAGCGTCTTTGGCCGTAATGATAGAAAGTTGTGAATCCTGAGCTATCACGTGGGAGGCATCAACCAGGCGCGAAGACCCGTCTGCCGAGATGCGACCACCCAAAGTCGCACGTGCCAGCCCGGTACCAATAGACTGGGCGACTTCGGCGACCGTAACCGGTCCGGGATATTGGCGTTGCGAGCCATCTGGCAAAGTAATAGCGATCATTCTCGGGGCTTTTGTCACAAAAAGCGCGGCAAAGCCGCGCTGAGTCATAGGGAAAACACTCGTGATTTTAACACTAGCAGGCTGCAATACCGCAGGGATGCCTGAGTCGGGCCAACCAAGTGCATGACAGGCACTTCATAGTCAAATAATTGACTTAGTCGTTCAGTGCGGCTTTGGCAGCTTCTTCGGGGGTTAATCCATCATAAAACTGGTCAGTAAACCATTCGGCCTGCTCGTCAATATGGTCCTGCGCTTCTTTGAGGCTGGCTCCTGTAGCCACGAGAAAGCCTTCAACATCTGTGCACCACTGGATCAACGCGAGTGTTTCGGGATCAAGTTCTTCTTTTTTAGCCATCGTTTAACCCTTTATGGATTGATTTTTCCATGCAAAGCAATGCATGACAGCCGTATGTTAACTGTTATTGTGTCTCTTACAGGTATCCCACGGGCATCACACATTGATCACACATTGATACACATGAATGACTTATGTATCTCTAAAGAGTGAGTGGTATTAACATTGAGCCTGACTCATTTAGGCAAGTTCCCCAATATGTTCAAGACATCTCGCGCCAAACTTTTTACGCCCGCCCAGGATCCGACCATCACGTTTGGTTCAGGAAGTCTGCCTCATCTGAACTCAGCACATGAAGTCAACAAGATCGTTCGCAAATTTGCCTCGGATGTTATCAAAAATACCTTTGCTGGCGAAATGTCACGAGAGCAGTTTGTCAGCTGGATCGAAGAGCGGATTAAAGCGCTCAGTCGCTTATTTTTAGGTGAATTCACAATGGAAGCCGCGCAATATCAACGCGGCATCTGGAATACGCCAGAAAATCTTGGTCGATTTTTGGTCGAAAACCTGACACCCCAGGCGAGCAATACAGAATCAGTCGAACGATTGTTTAACAAACTGGGTACAGATGTGATGCAGATTGTTAAAAACAGTCAACTAACTGAAGAAGTCAGCAAAAAAAAGCTTGATCTTGTCTGTGCTCAAGCGCGCGATTTATTACTGGGGCTTGGTGTGCAGAGCCTGCAATAAGTTCAGGTATCTGTTAACACGAGCATTCGATCCTGATGCAAAGGATGTGGCATGACGCGCATGCTCAGTGAGTAAGTTTCATAGAGCCGCGACGTATTCAGGATGTCATTGGGATGCCCTTCAGCGACGATTGATCCAGCCTTCATCAGTGCGATACGGTCACACCACCGAGCGGCAAGATTGATGTCATGCATGATGATCAGGATACCAATGTGATCTTTTCTTGCACAACTTAGAAGTTTTTGCATCACGGCATGCTGATGCTTTGGATC
>CANBUF010000350.1 GCA_947372575.1 Alcaligenaceae bacterium
GCCTCGGCTGCGAGGATCAGGTTTTTGGAATTACCCGAGGTGGTAATCAAAAAAACCATGTCACCAGGGCTCGACACACCCTCGAGTTGACGGGAAAAAATATGGTCGTAGCCGTAGTCATTCCCAATACATGTCAGAGCCGAAGAGTCCGTCGTCAGGGCAATGGCTTTAAGTGCCGGACGATTGTCTACAAATCTGCCGACCAACTCAGCCGCAATATGCTGCGCATCTGCAGCCGAGCCACCATTGCCACAAAAGAACAGGCGCCCACCGCGCTGCAATACTTCGGTCGCTTCCTTTGCAACGGCTTGCAAACCAGGTTCAAGCGCGTCCAGGCGATTAAAGAGTGCCTGGTGTTCCGTTAAAAAGGATTTAAATAAGCTCATAATAGATTGACCAATTTATCAGTGAGATGCCTGCTGCAGCACGCAAGTCATGAGTTGCTCTGCACTTTGTTGCCAGGTCAGCCAGGGCATCGCATGTGAGTCAGGATGATGTCCTGAGTGGTGCAGCGGCAACCAGGCTTGGATAGATTCAGCTAATGACGTAGGGGCATCGCCCGAAAAATAATGTGCGTGCTCACCTGCGACCTCTCTAAATACAGGAAGATCGCGGGCAATAATAGGCAGTGAATGATGTGCCGCCTCGATCAACGGCAGACCAAAGCCCTCACCCTCTGAAGGCACAATCAGACAATCGCTGACACCGTATATTTTTTGCAGGAACTCATCACTCGTGCCCTGCAGCCAAAACAGGCGTTTGCCGGCCTGTGCATGCTGCTCGAGTCGCTGTGCGAGTCCATCGACCAGCCAGCCCTTTTTACCCACAATAACCAGATGCACATCGACACCTTGCTTCCATAGCTGCTCAAAAGCGTCCAGTGCAAAGGCATGGCCCTTACGTGGCTCAAGTGTACCGACCATCAAAAAGTTTTTTGTTGTGGAGAGACGCGTGAGTAATTGTTGCTCTGGCTCAGTCAGGCCATTACTGGGCAATGAACCTGCAATATCCGCACCGAGGTGAAAATGGCTAATCTCGAATGATCTTGTGTTGAGCGCTGGATGCTGAGCGACCCACTCACGCAACTCATCGGCAACGGCTTTAGAAATACAAATTGCACCGTCGTTCTCAGCGACGATCTCTAACCATTCTGTAAACGCATCGTCAGAACCTGGCACAAAATGCTGCGGCATGGTCACGCACAGCATGTCATACACCACAAACTGGACACTCACGCCTCGGGCACGCATTTTTTGAAAGTACTGTCGCTGGGCTTTGACAATCTGGGGGTGCAAATCAATCCCAAGATAGATGTCGCCTGCGGCAAACAGAATAGGATCATCCGATAGATGTTCAACATCCTGATTACCCAGAAAAGCCTGCGTAAAGCGATTCGCACGACGATAGCCGAGACGATCAACAGCAGCATATACAGGTACCACATGAAACTCTGGCGGCGACTGATCGAGCATCACGCGCAGCACTGAACGCACCACGCGCTGGATGCCGCTTTTGGCATCACGCTGGACCAACTCGGAAATGTCGACAAACAAACTACGACTAGCCGGAGGATGATTCGATGCAATGCCCTCAGCGATCTGCAATTTGTCAGCCGCATTGAGTGCACGCACATCCAGTGCAGCAATCGAGCGGACCAGATCTTTAACAACCGTGTTGCTACCCTTATTCTCGGTCAAGGTAATCGCTGTCGGTGTTTGTACGGCTTCGCTTTTATTCACTAGGCAAGCCAGGGCCTCTTGGACTTTGGCATGTACTGTGCTGACACTGATTTCTGTCAGGCAGCGTAAAGCATAAGGACAATCTGAAGGTTGCGCGATATGACAAGGCGAGCAGGGCACCGGGTGATGAATCACATATCCCGTGTTAAATACAGGTGCCCATTCTGTCACCGTCTCATGACCACCGTAGATCGCGATCACGGCTAAACCGAGGTACGAGCCAATATGCGCACCAAAGGAATTGTTGGCAATACAAATGACATTCTTGGCTAAAGACTGTGTCAGCGCCTGAAAATCCAAACCAGCATGGATATTGAGTTTTACATGCGGGGGGAGTCCAAACTCTTGAGCTTCGCGCTCATTGGCAAAGTACACGTTGACCGCGTCAACCGCTGTATTGTCTAGCAACAGGTCTATGAGCCCTGTGTAGTTTTGCTGGCTCCATTCTTTTACAGCGTTGCCAGCTTTTGGGAACAGTGCAATTTGTATCGTTGTATGTTGAAGGTTTACCGCAACAACACTAGCCTGCTCGCCCAAGGCCGGGAACGATACGTAATCATTGGGACTGGCTGGTAAGGCATCCACAAGACGAATCATCTGAACGGTGATGGGTGTCTCATTGAGCGGAGTTGCCTCAAATACTGTGTCCGGATGTGCACGCAGCGTGATCTGGATCTGGCTGTCAATCTGCGGATCAAACGTTTCGTAACCGACCCTCACTGCCGCATTGACGCGGATCAACAAAAAACGGGAATCGCGCTGTCTGCGCAAATCAAGTGCAAAATCATAATGTGGGGCGAGCTGCTCAAGCAATTCTCGCGTGTTGCGTTCTGTCGCAGAGGCAGATTCCGAGGACTTCTTTTTAAAGAAATCAAAGGTATAGATCTTGTTAAAAATATTCAGGCTCTGAGCGATCGAGGCACACCAGCTGCCCAGTACAACATCAATCTCGGCATAGGGATAACGTGCTTTGAGTCGAGTAATTGCGGGGATCGCAAGAATAAAATCGCCAAGGTGATCGAGCTTGATCAACAGTATTTTTTGTTTTGTGATCGCAAAGATTGAAGTCTTTTCGACATTGACATGATGCGAACCCACATCTGAGTCTGGCTGATCAAACCGCTCGAGTGCAGCAATCGCCTGGATGGCGCTGGTATCCCATGAGAACGTCTGAGCATGTGCAAGGCCGTGCTCAGTCAGTCGCGCTCTGAACGCGGGATCGGTCAGTGCCTGATTGAGTTTGGTACGAATCGAATCGACGGATGTGGGCTCAAACAATGCCTCAGCCAGTCCGATGACCTCTGGCAAGCTCGTCGCGTGCGCA
>CANBUF010000351.1 GCA_947372575.1 Alcaligenaceae bacterium
ATTTCTGTTGCGCTTGCCTCACTTGCCTGGCGTATATCGCCATATCGATGCGAGTGGTGAGGTGCTGTATGTCGGAAAAGCACGTGACCTGAAAAAACGTGTTGCCTCCTATTTTCAAAAAACACCTTCCAGTCCGCGTATCGGACATATGGTTGCTAGAGTTGTGCGTATCGAGGTGACCGTCACCCGGTCTGAGGCAGAGGCGCTGATTCTTGAAAACAATCTGATCAAGAGCCTGCGTCCGCGCTACAACATTCTGTTTCGCGACGATAAGTCTTACCCTTATTTAATGCTGTCTGCGCATGCTTCTCCGCGGATTGCGTATTACCGTGGTTCGACACAAAAAAAAGGCCAGTTTTTTGGTCCATACCCGAGTGCCTGGGCTGTACGCGAAACCATACAAATTCTCCAAAAAGTCTTTCGCTTGCGAACCTGCGAAGACACTGTATTTTCCAATCGTTCGCGCCCCTGCCTGTTGCACCAGATTGGCCGCTGTTCGGCTCCCTGCGTCGATGTGATCTCGCCGGCCGCCTATGCAGAGGATGCAAGTCGTGCTGCGCGGTTTTTGAATGGCGAGACCCAGGAAATCATGGGAGATATCGAGCAACGTATGCTGGCTGCTTCTCAGTCGCTCGAGTTTGAGCAGGCCGCTTTGTTACGCGATCAAATGGGGGCACTCGCTAAGGTCCTGCACCAGCAGACGATGGAAGACAGCGACAGTCGGGATACGGATATCATTGCGGTGGCCTCGGCCGGGGGCAAAGTCTGCGTCAACCTCGCGATGGTGCGGGGTGGGCGACATCTGGGGGATCGTGCATTTTTTCCGACCCATGCAGATGGCGATTCTCCCGCAGAGGTCCTCGAAGCTTTTATTGCCCAGCATTATCTCGAAAGCCCAATGCCACCGGCCATACTCGGCTCGCACGCCTTGCCAGATGAAAAGCTGATTGAGCTACTGGCTGAGTCGGCGCACGTGCGTTCCAAGTTTGTGAGTCGTCCTCAGGGTATTCGCCGTGCCTGGCTTGAACAAGCAACACGCAATGCTGAGATGGCGCTAGCCAATGCGCTATCTGAGTCTGGTGCTCGCAGCGCCCGCACGCTGGCGTTGGCCGAGGTTCTTGAACTCGATACGGATGCCCAGATCCTGGATGCTTTGCATATTGAATGCTTTGATATCAGTCATACCGCCGGCGAAGCGACCCAGGCTTCCTGTGTGGTCTATGCCCACCACGCGATGCAGCCCTCTTTATATCGCCGCTACAACATTGCTGGAATTACGCCTGGTGATGATTATGCTGCCATGCGTCAGGTGCTGATGCGGCGCTTTGGCAAGGTTGCGGATGGCGATGCAATCATGCCCGGTCTGGTCTTGATTGATGGCGGCAAAGGACAGGTCGAAATTGCACGCCAGGTGTTTGTTGAGCTGGGGTTGGATATCAATGTGCTCGTCGGAGTCGCTAAAGGTGAAAAACGCAAGGTCGGGCTCGAAACACTGATTTTTGCGGATGAGCGAGCTTCCCTTGCGCTGGGGCAGGACTCGGCTGCCTTGATGCTGATTGCGCAAATTCGGGACGAGGCTCACCGATTTGCCATTACTGGCATGCGTGCTAAACGGGCAAAAGCCAGAAATGTCTCCAGGCTCGAGGATATCGATGGTATAGGTGCCAAGCGACGACAAAAGTTGTTGGCTCGCTTCGGAGGTTTTTCGGGTGTGGCCAATGCCAGCATTGAGGATCTCGCCTCTGTTGATGGGATTTCTCCCGAGCTGGCTGAACGTCTGTATTTCGCTTTGCGCTAAATGCGTTAGCATACAGTTATGCCTTTGAATCTCCCTATTTTGTTGACATGGCTTCGAATTGCCATGATCCCGCTGGTCGTTGGCTTGTTCTACTTGCCTGAATCCTGGCTCAGCCAGCCCGTGCGTGACACCTGGGCTGCCTGGGCTTTCGTCATTGCGGCACTCACAGACTGGTTTGATGGCTGGTTAGCCAGACGCTGGAATCAGACTTCTTCTTTCGGTGCTTTCCTGGATCCTGTTGCCGATAAGTTGATGGTGTCCGCAGCCTTGTTGGTGCTGTTGTACCTCGGTCGTGTCGATATCATGATCGCATTTGTTATTATCGGCCGCGAAATCACCATCTCAGCACTGCGTGAGTGGATGGCCAAAATTGGCGCAAGCGCCAGCGTTGCTGTTCACTGGCTTGGCAAATTCAAAACAGCAGCCCAGATGATTGCTATTACCTGTCTGCTTTTTCATGCAGACTTCCTGGGCCTGCCCATCGCCAGGATCGGGCAGGTTCTGATTCTGGTAGCCGCAATCCTGACCGTCTGGTCGATGTTTTATTATCTGCGCCGCGCCTGGCCAGTGATCCGCGAAAAAACCAACTGACCCCCTTTTTGTACGTCAGGCTTACTGGCGTGCGCTGCGTGTTCGTGCAGGTGCTGACATCCCTTCGGTTGCCCGCCAGGGATTGATGTCCAAGCCCCCACGCCTTGTGTAGCGGGCATAAATTGACAAGGCCTGTGGTTTGCACCGTTCGCTGATGTCCACGAACATACGCTCCACGCAATTTTCATGAAAACCATTATGCATCCGAAAGGACACGATATATTGCAAGAGGCTTGCATGGTCGATCGCGTGTCCCGTGTACTGAATCTGGACGCATGCCCAGTCGGGTTGTTGGGTGACGGGGCAATTCGATTTCAACAATCTTGAAAATACCGCTTCAGTGATGATGTTTCCTGGTGTACCCGGGGAGGTATCACTCGATATCCGCAAGCCGAGGAGATTGGGGGTCGGTGAATAATGGGTGACTTCGATATCCTGCTGATCGAGGTTGATTCCCTGGCATTCTTCAATACGCTCGAACGCAAAGTCCTGAGGATCCAGAATTTCTACCTGGACGGCCTCTTGTGCCGCCTCAGACAGATCCCTCTGCAAACAAGTCAGTACTTCTGCCTGACTATTAAAGTGTGTCTGATTAAAGCCATTCAAATAAAGTTTGAAGGATTTTGACTCAATAATATTGGGGCTTGTACAAGGAACGATGACACGCAGG
>CANBUF010000352.1 GCA_947372575.1 Alcaligenaceae bacterium
TTCTAGCATCGAGCGCAGCACTTACAGGATTGGCTGTACATGGCTCTTTCAACCAGGTTCTGGCCCAAGGCACAGGTCCGATCAAAATTGGCTTGCTGACTCCCTTGACCGGAGTTGTTGCATCCGGTGGAAAAGAAATCGTCGAAGGCTTCAATCTTTACTGGGAACAAGTCGGAAAGAAAGCGGGCGGACGCGACATTGAAGTGTTCATCGAAGATGACGGCTCCAACCCCGATATTGCCCTGCAAAAGGCGCGCAAGCTCACAGAACAGACCAAAGTTGATTTTTTAGTAGGTGACTTGCTTGCCAATACCGGGCTTGCGGTTTCTGAATATGCAAAAACAACTGGCATTCCCTACTTCATCCCTGTGATTGCCGCAGATGACCTGACACAGCGCAAACGCATTCCAAACGTCATCCGTGTCGCAGGCTACACAGCAAGTCAGATGCCCCGCCCCCTTGCAGATTACGCCTACAAAAAAATGGGCTTTCGAAAAATCATCACCACCTCGCAGGACTACACCTTCGGGCACGAACAATGTGGCGGTTTTGCGCAAATGTTTACCGAACTTGGCGGCGAGATCATTGCACAGCACTGGAATCCGCTTAACACCCAGGATTTCAGCCCATACCTTGCGCAAATTCAGGCAGCCAAGCCAGACGCCGTGTTCGCCATGGAAACAGGTGCCGATGCGACAAGATTTATTTCACAATGGACTAACTTTGGCCTCAAAGGAAAAATCCCATTACTAGGCGCCCAGAACTTTACGGATCAATCGGTGATCCGCACAATGGGTCCAGAAGCAGAAGGCATCATCAGCTCAGCGCACTTTGCTGAAGGGAACGACGCGCCTGCGACAAAGAAATTTGTTGACGAATACAACGCTGCCTATAAGCATCTGCCTTCCATTTATGGGTTTTCGCATTACTCAGCCGCGCTATGGATTGCACAAGCCATTGACGCAGTAAAAGGCAATGTTGAGGATCGTCCTGCATTTCTTGAGGCTATCCGCAAAGTGGCACTTACGACCTCGCCGCTCGGACGTCCTGTTCGACTAGATGCCTATGGCAATCCAATTTATGACGTGTATATCCGTAATGTCGTCAAACGTCCTGATGGAAAACTCTGG
Organism: Alcaligenaceae bacterium; assembly: GCA_947372575.1. The sequence goes on from CANBUF010000352.1 coordinate 1,131, forward strand.
AACGTGCCGGTGGAAACATATCCCGAGGTCACACAATTCTGGAAATATGACCCAGAGACCTACATGAAGCAACCCTCTTATTCGCGTACCTTCCAAGGCACGCCGTCGAAGTAGGCGATATTCATGAATCAACCACTCCTTCAACTCAATAGCGTAGGCGTGCACTTCGGTGCACTTAAGGCCGTCGATCGCGCCACGCTGCATCTGGCTGAAGGTGAGCGTGTAGCGATTCTTGGGCCAAATGGTGCGGGAAAAACAACCCTGTTCAATGCCATTACCGGCATGACACCCGCATCATGCGGACACGTCATGCTCGACGGACAGGACATCACCCGCGCGACGCCCGATGCGCGAGCGCAAAAAGGCATTGCCCGTACGTTCCAGATCACCAATTTATTTTTTGGTTTATCTGTCGAAGACAATTTATTACTCGCCTGCCGCGGTCTGGGCCGTACGAAATTTGCCATGTGGCGTAGCGATCGTGCACAAGGCCAGGAACGAGCAATCATCGATTCCGCTCTAAAAAAGTGCCATCTTGAATCCAAACGTCAGTTACTCGTCAAGGAAATATCCTACGGGGAACAGCGTCAGCTCGAACTTGCGATGTCGCTTACCAGCTCGCCACGTATCTTGTTGCTTGATGAACCTGCAGCCGGCCTGTCTCCTGCAGAGCGGGTCATTATGGCCGAAGTCATCCGCAGCTTGCCAGCCTCTCTATCACTCATCCTGATCGAACATGATATTGATCTGGCGCTGGGACTAGTTGATCGCGTGATTTGCATGTATCAGGGTACGGTGCTGGTCGAAGGGAGTCCAGACGAAATCAGGAACAATCCTCAAGTCCAGGAAATTTATCTTGGGAAACCTCGTCATGCTTGAAGTCAAAGACCTCTGTTCATCTTACGGCGAAGCCAAGGTACTGGATCAGGTGACGATGCATGTTGCCGAAGGTGAAATCGTCGCGCTGCTCGGTCGAAATGGCATGGGCAAGACCTCTCTGGTCCGCTCCATTATGGGACTGGGTTCACCGCAGGTCACGGCGGGTCGCGTCATTCTCGATGAGGTAGACCTGAGCAGCATGCGTTCCTTTGAGGTCTCAAATCAGGGTATTGGCTACGTCCCTCAGGGTCGACGACTTTTTCAGTCGCTTACGGTATTGGAACACCTGCAAATGCTCGCGTGCAACAAACCTGGAGCATGGTCTGTTAAACGCGTCTTTGAAGCATTCCCCAGACTAGAAGAGCGCAAACACCACCGAGGCAATCAGCTCTCGGGGGGTGAGCGTCAAATGCTGGCAATTGGACGCGCGTTGATGACTGGACCCAAGATCGTCCTGATGGACGAACCCACTGAAGGGCTCGCTCCGGTCGCAGTCGAACATGTCGAACAAATTCTGCAGACCTTGCGCCAGGAAGGACTGGGGATCCTTCTCGTTGAACAGAATCTCTACAGCGCCATGGCCGTTGCAGATCGCGTCTATATTCTGGAAACGGGTCGTGTCGTCTGGGAAGGTATACCTGAGACGCTTATGGCAGACCAGACCGTTCTACATCGGTACCTAGGCATTCACTAAGCACCACCCTATAAGGAACAGTCTGGCAATGAGCGACTTTGAAGCAATGGATCTGGTTGGTGCGGCCCAAGCAATCGCACGTAAACATTGCAGTGCGGTAGAAATGACCGCATGGTCGCTCAACAGGATGCAGTCGATTGGAAAGCAATTCAATGCTGTATTTCGCATTGATGAAACGATTGCGATGGAGCGGGCGCGACAGCTTGACGCGATGCAGGCGCGTGGGGAATCGTGTGGCCCATTGCATGGCGTACCACTGGCCCACAAGGATTTGATCAATGTCGCCGGACTTGAGAGCCACGCCGGGTCTTTAATTATGCGTGGGCACATCCC
>CANBUF010000353.1 GCA_947372575.1 Alcaligenaceae bacterium
GTCGATTGATGAGCGCCTGAGCCTCGGGGATACGGAACATGCGGGGCTTGGGATTGCCTGGCTGCGCGCGGGGCGTCACCGTACCTACTTCGATGAATCCGAATCCTAGATTGCCCATGGCGTCAATATGCGCACCATTTTTGTCCATCCCTGCAGCCAGGCCGACAGGGTTGCGCAAGGCAAGTCCCATCACAGTAGTCGGGGCAAGCGCACGATCACGCATGAGTCCGCGGGTCAAGGAGCAGTCATAAGCCTTTTGCAAGGCTAGAAGCGTCGCCGTATGTGCCGATTCCGCATCCATCGCAAACAGGGCATGACGTGCAAGGGGATAAGCTTGAAAAAGAATCGACATAGTTATGCGTCTATAAAATAGTTATACGTCAGTTAAAGAGGGCGGCTCTGGTAACCATTGGCCGTTCCAGCGGTATTGTGTGGGAACAAATCCTGCCTTGTAGGCCATTTTTTTGCTGTTTTGAATCCAGTATCCCAGATACAGCCATGGCAATTTTAACTGCCGGCATTGATTGACTTGCCAGATGATGCCGTAGGTGCCCAGACTGCCAGGATAATCAGGATCATAAAAGGTATAAACCGAAGACAATCCTTGTTCGAGTACATCGATGATCGACACCATGCGTAGTGTCCCATCCTGCTCGCGGAACTCGACCAGACGCGTATTGACACGACTCGTTAAGAGAAACTGGCCATATTGGGCGCGGCTATCAGTATCCATGCCTCCGCCTGGATGCCGTTTTTGCTGATAGCAGGAATACAGGGCAAAGTGCTCCTCAGACCAGGCCAGTTCCGCAACGAGTGGAATGAGGGACTGGTGACGTTTGCCGCTTCGGGTTTGGCTGCGATTGGGTGTGAAATTCTCGACATCGATACGAATAGGGATGCACGCTGTGCAATCATCGCAGTGCGGCCTGTAGGTAAAGAGACCGCTACGCCGAAAACCCTCATCGACCAGTTTCGAATAAATGTCTGTCTGGATCAGATGGCCAGGGGCCGCGACTTGTGAACGTGCCTCACGCCCGGGCAAATAGCTACAGGGGTAGGGTGCCGTGGCATAAAACTGCAAGGTTGCGAAAGGCAGTTCTTTAAGCTGGCTCATGCGTGCAACACTCCCAGATGATCAATCCAGCCTGTTTGCCAGTGGATATCAGGCATCTTGCTCGTAATGCGCACATGTTCAATAAATGCCTCGCGTGGGACGGGACGTGCGCCCAGGCGCTCGAGATGTCCTGTTTGCATCTGACAGTCGATCCACTTAACCCCTTGGCGCTGCAAAAAAAGCACCAGATGTGCCAGTGCAATTTTGGAGGCATCAGTCGCGAAGCTAAACATGGACTCCCCATAAAACATGTGCCCCAGACTCACGCCGTAGAGTCCTCCGACCAGTTCGCCTTGCACCCAGGTCTCGATACTATGGACATGTCCGGCTAGGTGCCAGGCCATGTAAGCATCCTGCATCTCGGGCGTAATCCAGGTTTCGGCAGTCTCGGCATCGATTGCGCGCATCGCACAGTTATGAAGCACTTGGGGTAATGCCGTATCAACTTTGACGATGACCTCAAAGTGGTTGGACTGTTGTTGCGTGGCGATTTGCCTGAGCCGTTTGCGCAAGGAGTGAGAGGGGTGAAACTCCGAACATTTCAGCACCATACGGGGGTTCGGTGACCACCAGAGAATAGGTTGTTCTTGCTGAAACCAGGGAAAAATACCCTGTGTGTAGGCTGCATACAACCGTGTAATCGATAGATCTGCGCCCGCTGCCAGCAGACCTGCTGGCTCCCTCAGTGCTAAGTGTGCAGGAGGAAACGCTGAATCATCGTCCAGCCAGGGGAGTTTGAGCGATAGCACGCGCGCGTCGCCTGATTAATGCTGAGGGTTTCCCAACGAGTAATGATGGGTCGGGAAATCTCCTGACTCTCGATCACTTAGATAATGTTTGAGCGTTGTCGACACGGATTTAAAGGCAAGATTGTCCCAGGGGATATCATCAAAATCGTACCAGCGTGCCTCAATGGTTTCTGGTCCTGGATCCAGTTCTGGCCCATGGGCTTGGGCCAAAAAGTATACGTGGACCTGGTCAACTTGAGGGATATCAATCACCGTGTAGAGATTGCCTAGTGTGATCTTGACTCCGGCTTCTTCTTGCGTTTCGCGCTCGGCCCCTTGGGAGATTGTTTCTGCAAGCTCCATGAAACCTGCCGGTAGCGTCCAGGTGTTGGCGCGAGGCTCAATTGCGCGCAGGCACAAGAGCACTTTATTTTGCCAGACGGGGAGTGTGCCCACCACCAGGCGCGGGTTCTGGTAATGGACTGCACCGCATTGTTCACAGAGATCACGTTCGCGATTGTCACCAGGAGGTGTCTTGCGGGTAATCGGCGTCGCACACTGGCTACAAAATTTTTGCAGGCGAGGTGAGGGGAAGTAAAACTCTGTGTCAGTATTCATAGGTGCTTATTTTAGGGCAGTTGTCACGAAATTGTCGCAGCCGATGGCTGGCGGATAAAGCCGAGTCTCACAGGTATATCTTTGTGCAGGACATGCGTCAAAGCAGCGGGATTGGCTAATGCCAAGAATTGTCCCGTTGCGTCCAATACGCGGCTTGCCGCGAGAGTGGTTTGGCCATCGCTCTGGAGCACGTCTAAAAAGGAGTTGCCATCCGTTGTGGTCAGTATTTCGGTTAAAGCCATGAGGTCGCGGTCGTCAAGACGTATACCTCCGATATTGGTTTGAGCATAAAGCTGGCCGCGCTCGTCAGCAAACCATTCTTTGACTTCCTGAACTGCTCTCCCGTTGTGGCTCACCAATTGGCCACTTTCAGGTCTGAGATGTAGGATATAGGGAGCAGCATCCAGACGGACATACACACGCTGTGGGCCATTCTGAAAAAACCATGCTCCGTCGGGTTCTGAGGCGTAGTTGCGCCCCATAAATCCCAGTATTTGACGATTTGAGATCCCAACCCCTGGACCGCCCTGTTGAGCGTCACCCAGAGGAT
>CANBUF010000354.1 GCA_947372575.1 Alcaligenaceae bacterium
CGACAGTGATCTGGATGCGACCTACCGAGAGCTGATCACCTGCCAGTCTGACATGATCGAGAAACACCAGGCCGCCCGCGACATGGTGCTCAGAGGCCTAACGACTGACACGACTAAAAAGGATCCGCGCCGCATTATGCTGTGGAATCTTTTTGTCGAGATGATTGCTATTCTCGACACGCTCGTTGCAACGCGCACAGACTACGCATTGCTGAGAAAAACACTCGGGGACTCGGACGCGCTAATTTTTATGCGCGATGCACTGTACAAAATGTCCCTGGAAATCGAGCGTATCGCCCTCGCGGTCTCACGTGATCGCCCGGTCAGGCGGCGCAGCAGTGTGAAGGCCGAATTACGCGCGCTTGAGTTTGAAGTACAGGTGATGCAGGAAAGCGGACTGGCAACACGCGAACCTGATGTCTATAGATTATGCGTAGAAATTTTGCGGCGCCTGCGCGTCAACGCGCGTATTGTTGACCGGATGGCCGAGTACACACGTGGGTCGCCTGGCACCAAACCAATTCAGTCCGTGGATATCAATAATTCATTGACCCAGTTCTTGTCGCGAGATCAGTTTCGCATTGGCATGCTGACCAGCAATTTGCGACTGGATTCACCTATTTGCCGTTACGCACTGCGCATCACACTCGCCGCCGGCATCGCCATGGCCCTGTCGACGCTGCTCCCTGTTCTCTCTCGTCAAGGGTTCTGGATCTTGCTCACCGTGCTGATCATCATGAAGCCAGGGTTTGCGCTCACACGGCAGCGTAATGGCTTTCGTCTGCTAGGCACGCTGATAGGCTGTGCTGCGGCGTTCGGCATACTTTTCAGTGTGCACGATCAAACCCTGCTTTTCATCATGATGGTACTCATCACCATTGTTGGCGCAAGCATGATTCAGGTCAACTACATGGCAGCATCGACCTTGAATACGACTGCGATTCTGATGGCGTTTCACTTCATTGATCCCGGTTCCTCGACCATTATTGCGGATCGTGCGATCGATACCTTCGTAGGCTCAGTGATCTGTTTTGGCTGCAGTTATTTCCTGCCCTGGTGGGAATCACAGTTCATGCCATCGCTTGCCAAGGCAGCCGTGATGGCCAACCGCGCATATTTACAGTCAGGTCTTCAGTACCTCGAGGCGCGAAGCCAATCAGGCATTGACCCAAGCAATCCACAGGTGGGGCAAGCCGACCTGAACTGGAGACTGGCGCGTAAAAATGTGCACGTGGCTTTTAGCAACTTTGCCAGCGCTTTTTATCGCATGATGCTTGAACCCGAATCGCGCCAAAAGCACGTAGCTGAGTTCAATAACCTATTGATTCAAAGCCATATGCTAGCCTCACAGATTGCTGCGGTGATGACAACGTTACTCTCCATGCCTCAACCTCCTGCAGTTGTCATCCAGCATCTTGACAGCCTGCTACCCAGCTTTGGTTCACTCAAACCGACCGACACGCTTGCGCCAATCCCAAAAGAGATTCTCGATCATACCTATCCAGAACTCACCTATCCCATGAAACAACTGCAGCGTTCGGTCAACATGGCGCATCAGGAGTTGAGCGCAGTACAGACATAGAACGCTAGCCGTTCGGGTTTGGTGCATGCACGCGACATCGCAGCACCAAGCCTGACCACACCGACACGATTCCATACGTCCAGGCCCGGCATTCCACTGGCGCCCTCAGGCAAGCACGTACAACAAGCATATCTGGCACGCAACTTGCTTGCATACAAGCTTGTACATCAGTTTGATTCCAAGTCAAACACCCTCCTGAGTCGATCAACCAAAGGAAATGCCATGCGCCAAACCTCGAATCGCCGTCGCCAACTACTCACTGTAGGTGCCAGCACGGCACTGATGTCCATGCTCCCTGCAGTCACCCGTGCGGCAGGAGGGAAAATCCTGATGGGTTACTGGCCAATTGCAGCCGGCCTGCCCTTTTATGTCGCCCTCGAAAAGGGGTATTTCAAAGAAGTCGGCCTGGATGTCGAAGCCGTCAAATTCGCCAGCCCCTCACAAATTGTGGAAGCGATGATAGCGGGCCGCATTCAGGGTTCTGCGAATGGCACGGCCTCCGCAGCCTTGGCTTTGGGTGAGATCACCTCCCCTAATCTGTTCAAAATCATTTGTTCCAATCCATCCAATCATAAATATGTACTGGATGAGTTCCTGGTCCCGATGGAGAGTAAAGCCACCTCGATCAAAGATCTGAAAGGCGCCCGCGTTGCCTGTGGACCCGGCATACAAAACGTAGTGCTCACCAAGATCATTCTCGAAAAAAATGGCCTGGGCGATATCAAACCTATTGAGCTGCCTGTGGGTCAACATGTCCCCGCACTCGTAGCGGGGCAAATCGATGCCGTCTACACGCTGGAGCCAAGTGGCACCATCGGTCGCATGAAAGGGCAAAGCAAGATTCTTGAGACCGGTGTGATTTCAAAATATGTGCTGGATGATGCAGATGCACCGTGGTTCGGCGGTACCGCTTCTCTCAGCACATCTCTGATCAAAGAAAACCCCGAGGATGTGAAGAAGTTTTTAGCCGCCTACGCGAAAGGTGTGGATTTCGTCAGAAAAGAGCCTGATGCCGCGCGTCTTACTCTTGATAAATACACCTCGATAGACAGCACGATCGCCAAAGAAGTTCCGATCGCGAATTTCGTTATGTACAACGAATTCAAACCAAGTGATATCGCTGCGTTTCAGAAGTATTTCGATGTATTTACCGAACGCAAAATTATTACACAAAAAGTCGATGTGAAATCTCTCATGTACGGAGCCTGATGGCATGCGCCTGACGAACCTCAAACTCTCCATCCTTCTGCCACTGATCGGTCCACTCCTATTGCTGGCACTGTGGGAGCTGGCCATCTCGGCAAAATGGGTCAAACCTGTTTTGTTACCACCACCCGTGGACACGTTGATTTTTTTATGGAAATCGCTGATATCAGGAGCGATGAATATTGATCTGCTCGCAACGCTGCGCAGGACACTCTACGCAT
>CANBUF010000355.1 GCA_947372575.1 Alcaligenaceae bacterium
ATCCCGAAACTGGCCATGCCATCGACCACAAAAGACTCAACGGGCAATTTGCCATACAAGAATACTGAGCCTTGTTGCACGGTTCCCGTAGCCTGATTGGCTGTGACGTTGGTATTGGATAACGCAATACCAACGCCAAACTTTCTACCCTGCTCGGAGTAGGCATCCACACCAAACACGGCCTGGTAAAGATTGGTCGTGTAACCCGAAGCGTTGTTGTCGCTCGAGCGATTGCCATACTGATAGGCAATCTCACCCCAGGCCGCACCGTTAGACAGCGAAGCACTGCCTGCGCTGGTGGCATAAGGATTGGCTGCAGGGTTAGAGCTCACCGCGGCAGTGGGCATACCACCAGGATTGGTCGCACTGACTGCGGAGTTATTCAACGCAGGAGCGGTTGCTGCCAGCAACGCACTCGTGCTCGGCGCATCACTCAAGCGAGACTGGACTGCTTGCTGTACGCGCAGCGTCGCCTGGGGCACGACCGATAGGGTTGCGGCATAGCCCTCACCCGCAAGGGATTGGGCGTAGGCCCCGAGTGTGTTTTCTGTCTGCACTGCTGCGGCAAACAGTAATTGCTCCTGCGTCTGGGTCGCCACACCCGCCTGACTGAATGTCACGATCTGATCTAAAACGCCAGCGACCGAACGCGCATTGGTTTTAGCCGTCGCAAGTGTGCCCACATAAGAAGTCGGGATGACCGCCAGATCAATTGCATTGTCGCCCAATACGTTATAGAAAGGCATGAACTGTGTGCCCGCGGCGAGCTCGTCAGGTTGTTCAACCGTTGAAAATCGCCCCGAAATCCCGCCATCGGCCGTGACGATACGAAACCTGTCGCCTAGCGAGGGGACGTAGATCGAGCTGCCGTAGCCGGACTCTGTCACGCTGAATAAATCAGACAAACGCGGGCTGAGCGTCACGCCCGGCGCGATGACAAACTGAGCACCGGTCACCTGCAAATAAGAGTAATAGCCAGTGCTACCTATTGGCGAAGTTGCGCTTGCCTGGAGGGTACCGGCGATGTCCTGTGCATACGTACTGCCCGTTGACATGGTGACGCTTGAAAGCGTGTGCAGATAGCCGGGGGAGTCACCTGGTTTAAGGTAACCTGCGATAGTCATGGCGCCTGCAATCAAACCGCTACCCGACAGCTCCGCACCGGGCGCCACGTAAACAGGGCCTGAACCCAGAGCTAGATTGCCGTCTTCTTCCAAAGCGCCCTGGAGAACCTTTGTCCCACCAGTGTAGGTATCCGTACCGTTGAGTTGTAAGGTACCTGTACCTGTTTTAACCAGTACCGAGGCTCCTCCGGCATCTGTAATTGTGCCGTTATAGACAACGGTGGTGGCTGCGGCTTCGGAGACGGTCGCGTTAGTCGGAGCAATCACAATCGGTGCAGACTGAACGATACGCGTATTGGTACTAGGTGAGCCTCCAGGCAGTTTGTAAATCAAATCATTGATGGTCAGATCCCACTGCGTGGGTTGACCGGACTCCGGTGCGAGCGTCCAGTGAAGGCCAGAGTTATAGCTCCCAGTGACAGTGCCTGACGCATTGACGTTTTGTAAATTTGATGCAGAGATTCCAGATAACACAGCGGTGAGCTTCATCCCTACGTCGATAGATGAACCAGGGAATATGCCAAAGTTCATCTTGCCGGTTACCGACTGTGCGTCGAGCTTGCCATAACTCTGACCGTAAAGATTATTTTTATTGATGATGATGTTGTAATTTTGAGGAAGTACACCGGTATAGGTCACCTTAGAAATTGCATCGTATGCCCACGTACCATTATTAAGTGTGACGATCGTGCCGGTATTGTTAATTTGAGCAGCATTTGGTGCCCAAAAAGCACCGTAATTAGTGATCGTAGTAATCGTACCTGCGTTGTAAAGGGCGGCCACCTTTTCAGAGCGAATCGAACCATGATTCACCAGACTGGTAATGCTCCCCTCTATATTTGAAATAGCTGCTCCACCATGTCCAGTGAGGTCTCCTCCAAAATTGTTGACGATCGAACCAATTGTCGATTGATAGTTGTTAATTGGTGTTTCGCCAATCACACTACCACTGTTAACGATACTTGCAATATTTCCTCCAGCCTTATTCGAAATGACGGAAGTAAATTCTTTAATAATTTTCAGACCACCTGTACTTTCGAGCAAACCAGCATTATTAATCGTGCCAATACTGCCTCCAGAATTATCGAGCACAACGTCTGTCGCAGCTTTTATAGTTCCTTGCATTGGATTAGTCAGAGTTGATATAGAGCCTGTATTTTTAATCGCTGAGGTGGAGCCATAAATTAAACCGTAACCATTTTCTGAAGGCCGGCTGAAATTGTCATTTTTATTAACTAGCGTGTTGATCGAGCCGTAATTGGTCAGTGCAACATCCGACGAATTAATCGAGGCCTCAACTGATAAAGTATTAATTGCCGCATTGTTAATGTACTTTTTACCATCATTGAGGATCACATCTGTCGCGTGCGCCGTGACGACACATGCTGATAGAACCATACTCAACCATGCCATCAGCAAGTTCGAAAAACGTGTTTTATTCAACATATAAACAATCTGCTAGACTTCAATTTCAAAATGAATCATTCTAAAAATAATTTGTACGTCGCATTTGCAAACTTCTAGCGAAACTCAGCAATCAGGCTCAGAAAAAATCTCGGTCCTGATGTAATCGACTGCAGTTTTTCCTGTACCGAGCGCGTCGACTCCGAGTACAGAAGCCCAATAGGCCGGGCCTCCGCCTGCCCTTGACCACTCACTGAGGCGACGAGTGTAGAGTTGCAGATCAAACTCATGCGTCACGCCAATCGCACCATGAACTGCGTGGGCGCATGCCGTCACGCGAGCAACAGACTGACTCGTCTGACACTTTGCCAAGGCCACAAGCATCGGTGCGGGCGCCCAGGTCGAACTCCGACAGGACATCTCAGACGCCATGCGCGCGCCAAATACTAACTCTGCCATTTCACTGACCTGTTGCTG
>CANBUF010000356.1 GCA_947372575.1 Alcaligenaceae bacterium
AAAATAGAACGGCGCGCAAGTAATCCTTGTGTGCTGTTTTTTTTCAGCTGCGAGATGGGTTGCATCAACGGCAACAGCCGGGTGACGCGGGCGACGTTAAAGCCTGTGCGTCTGATGGCGCGATCCTGATACAAAATATCCATCAGTGGTCGACTGCGGAGTGTTCGCATTGCCTGCCAGACACTGTGTGAGGCGCGTAAAGGTGTCAGGCTACGCGCCACAACACAATCGATGCCGTTGATACGCATGGCAACCTCACGGATCCAGACCGGGCTGCGGACTCGCAAGTGCATGTCTTTTGCTTCGTCCAGGGTTGCGCCGGTTGAAAATTCTCTGAGGACTCTCAACTCAAGTCGACCGAGCTGTCTCAGACCAATTGTCAGGGCGCCAGGCCGCATCAGCCAGGCTTTTTGAAGTGGACTCAGGCTTGGGGGTGAAGTGCTTCGCCAAGGGCTGCGATGGGCAATTTGTTTCATGGGTGTGTATTATCGCAAGTTATGGAAAAAGTACGCATATCTAAATTAATGGCTGAGCGCGGCTTATGTTCGCGCCGGGAAGCCGATACCTACATTGAACGCGGCTGGGTCAAGGTCGATGGTGTGGTTGCTACGCTTGGCGAGCGTGCGCTCGCCACGCAGATAATCACTCTTGATCGGGCTATTGCAACCCAGCAGACGGCGCTTGTGACGATTCTGATTCACAAACCAATGGGTTACGTGTCAGGCCAGGCCGAGGATGGTTACACGCCTGCAGTGGCACTGATTCAGGAACAGTACAGAGCACAAACGGACCGCAGTCCAATTAAATTCAGTCGCTCTCAGTTACGCGGCCTTGCCGTGGCGGGCAGGCTGGACATTGATTCGACAGGACTCTTGATTTTGACGCAGGATGGGCGTGTCGCGCGTCAGCTCATTGGCGAGGATTCCGAAATTGAAAAGGAATACCTGGTCCGTGTGCAGGGCAAACTGGCTCCTGGTTCACTAGAATTATTGAACGAGGGGCTCTCACTGGATGGCAAAAAACTCAAGCGCGCGCAGGTGCGCTGGCAAAACGACGATCAGCTGCAATTTATTTTGCGGGAAGGAAAAAAAAGGCAGATCCGTCGTATGTGCGAGCTGGTCGGATTAAAGGTCCTTGGACTGAAACGGGTGCGTATTGGCCGCGTTTCCCTTGCTGACCTGCCAGTTGGTCAGTGGCGTTACCTCAGGCAGGACGAACGTTTTTAATCCGCGAGGTAGTCGAGCTTGTACGCAGCTCGATTATCCTGTCCGAGCACCTTGACGAGCCAGGGCAGGGCCTCCTTTAACTCGGCGGCGAGGGTCCAGGGTGGATTCACCACAAACATGCCGCTGCCATGCAAGCCCAGTCCGTCTGCAGAGAGCTTATGAACGGTGAGGCTGACGTGTAGCCAGCTTTTGGCTCCTAGTTTTTCGAGCTGGCGTGGCAGCTCCTGTGCTTCTCTGCGTTGGACCTGGGGGTACCAGATAACGTAACACCCAGTTGGAAAGCGCAGCATTGCATCTTTCATGGTGTCGACAACGCGGCGGTAATCTTTTTTATCCTCATAAGATGGGTCAATCAAGACAATGGCCCGACGGCTCGGAGGCGGAATATGACCGCGCAGCCCTGCAAATCCATCTGCAGCAAAGAGAGTGGCCTGCTTGAGTGTTCGACTGCCGCGATGCTCAAGATTGAGGCGCAGGATGTCGGCCTCAGTGGGATGCATTTCAAAAAAGCGAAGTTTGTCCTGCTCCCGGCAGGCATCGAGCGCAATCCATGGTGACCCTGGGTAAATGCGCAACGCACCATCCGGATTCAGCGCACGGATGGTATCCAGATAGCGCTGGACTGCTGGCGGACAAGTTTTCGCATCCCAGATCTTGCCGATGCCTTCGGCAAATTCCGTGCGTTTTTGTGCCCACTCGCCGCCCAGGTCATACAAACCCGCACCCGCATGCAGATCAACAAACCAGTAGGGGACTTCCTTCTGGTTGAAGTAATCCATAATCTGGGCGAGCACCATGTGCTTGAGCACATCGGCATGGTTGCCTGCGTGAAATCCGTGACGATAACTAAACAAAATACTTCTCCGTGGCAAGTCTGCATCGACTCGCGGTAATGATCAGACCGGTGAAATCCGGTCGATGATATCTGTAATGATGGCGTCGACCCCCCAAGCCAGCAATTCCTGGGCACGCGCCGGCTCGTTGACCGTCCAGACCGCGAGCCTGAATCCGGCGTCCTGAACCTGTCTGATGACGTCCTGGGTGACTGCAGTATGTCTTAAGTGGATAGACACACAGCCCAGTTCTGTCAGTAATGCATGCCAGTCTGTCGGTAGCGCATCGGTAATGAAACCGCGCGGGAGGTTTGGTGCTTCACTCTTTGCAGCACGCAGGGCTGTGGCTGAAAAGGATGAAAGCAAGGGTGGAATCTGCGCATGTTCCCAGAGCCTCAACGCTTCGAGGGCGACTAGCGAACCGGTCAGGGTTTCAACCCCGGGACTGGGCTTGATTTCAATATTGCTGGCAATCGAATGTTCGATAGTGTATGCGGCAATTGCACGCAGGGTCGGTATGGGCTCTGCGGCGTACGCCTGGGAGTGCCAGCTGCCAGCATCCAGACGCTCAAGCTCGGCGAGAGAGTACTGAATTGCATGGCCGTGACCATTGGTGGTGCGCTCAAGATCACTGTCGTGCAGTAAGACTGGAATGTTGTCGCGTGTCAGTTTTACATCAAATTCGACCATCTTGTAGCCACAGTCGTATGCGGCCCTCATGCCCCCAAGCGTATTTTCAGGGGCGATTTTTCCACCTCCACGGTGTGCGACGAATCTGGGGTATGGCCAAGGCTGCAGGCTCTGCATGCTGGGGGCTCCGGGGTAAAAATCTTCTAGTCTGCAAGCATACCGCACCGAGTGGTAAACTTAGCGCGCTTCGTAACCAGGTGTGCGCCTAATTCATGTTTGATTTCATCCGTCATCATCAACGCTTGATGCAGCTA
>CANBUF010000357.1 GCA_947372575.1 Alcaligenaceae bacterium
CGATCAAGAAGCTTACGACATGATGGTCGTCCAAATCGGCGCGATGGCCGCAGTGGCCGCCTCGCAGGGTGCGGCGTTGCGCCATGTCAAAGCACACGGCCAACTCTACAACATGTCAGTCAAGGACGAGGGGCTTGCCCGCGCACTGGCGCAAGCGACCTTTGACGTCAATCCTGCGCTCGTGTTCTACGGCCTGGCTGGCAGCAAAATGCTCGACATTGCCGAGTCGATCGGACTGCAGGTGGCAAGTGAGGTGTTTGGTGACAGGACTTACTCGCCTGATGGCACACTGAGTCCGCGTAATAAGCCCGGCGCAATGATTGAGGATGTGGAAGTGTCGATCCGGCAGGTCTTGCAAATGGTGCAGCAGGGCACATTGACCGCCAACGATGGCTCGACGATCAAGGTGCGTGCCGATACGCTGTGTATTCATGGTGATCAGCCAGGGGCGCCAGCTTTTGCAAAAGCCATTCGTGACGCACTACAAGCTGCGGGCATAGCCGTCGGCGTGTAGACGTCTCAGGCATTGCCGCGGGCGCGTAATTACTGTCAGTGCTGTCAGTGCTGCGTGCAGGCCTGCAAAATTCGCTCAGCGATATGCAGGTCTTGCAAAGATATGCCCGAGCTGTCAAAAATCGTAATCGCATCATCGCTCGACCGACCTGGCAAGGCCCCGGTCAGGACATGCCCGATTTGTGAAAGTGCGCGCTCTGCGTTGCGCACCCGCGCGGCGATATGCTGAAACTCACCGATTGTGATGGACTGCTCTGGCAAATCGCAAAAAAGCTCTGCCCGCTCAAGCAAGGCCGGATCGAGTTCTTGCTTACCCACACCATCCGCACCCATGCACGAGATATGCGTACCTGCACGCACATACCGGGCATCAAACAGGGGTGCTTTTGAAGGTGTCGCCGTCACGATGATATCGGCGCGAGCACAGCCCTGCTCGGCATCGACTTGCTCGACCGTGAGCCCATGTTGCGCCAGACGGCGCTGGAATTGTGCGGCGCGCTCGGAATCACGCGCCACCACCAATACACGTTCGATATTGCGTATGCGGGCAATTGCCAGGCAATCGTAGCCCGCCTGATTGCCTGCGCCAAACACAGTCAGTGTTGTAGCCTCAGGACGCGCGAGTTTTTGTGTCGCAACCGCATCGGCCGCTGCAGTGCGATATGCATTGACGATCCCAGACTCGATCACCGCACGCACGCCACCCACATCCTGGTTAAACAGGACCGTCACGGAGTGATGTGTCTTCAAACCCTTGGCTGCATTACCTGGCCAGATAAATCCCATTTTCAGGCCTGCCAGGCTATCTGTTGCGCCCGACTTGACCGAAAAACGATTCCCGGGATCCGAGCCATGCGCGATCAGGGCGGGGAAGATGGTGCTGGATCCCTGAGCGGCGGCGACGAACGCCTCATACGCTGCGTCGAACGCCATTTCGTGCGTCACTACGGACGAGGATTGAGACTCTGGAATAAAGTGCATGACTCAAATCCTCGCTTGAAGTTAAACCAGCACGCGCTCAATACCGCCGTTGTTTGCTTTTGCCACATATTCCTCGAGCCAGTTTTCACCCAGGATATGTCGCGCCATCTCTACTACGATGTAATCCGCTTTTGCTCCAGTGTCTTCTTCGAAACGCGACAGCCCTTGTAAACAGGATGGACAGGAGGTGAGGATTTTAACATCGCCAGCATAGCCATCTGCACGCAAGGTCGCGTTGTTTTTTTCCAGCTCTTCTTCTTTACGAAAACGAATCTGTGTCGAGATATCGGGGCGTGTGACAGCTAACGTGCCTGACTCGCCACAACACCGGTCTGTCTTGATGGTTGTGTCGCCGACCAGTGCGCGAACGGTTTTCATCGGATCCTGCAGTTTCATCGGGGAATGGCAGGGGTCGTGGTACATGTAACGCATCCCCGTCACGCCATCGAGTGCCAGTCCTTTTTCGAGCAGATACTCGTGGATATCGATCAATCGCGAACCCGGGAAGATCTTTTCAAACTCATAGCCTGCGAGCTGGTCGTAACAGGTGCCACAGCTCACGACCACCGTTTTGATGTCGAGATAATTCAAGGTGTTCGCCACGCGGTGGAACAACACCCGGTTATCCGTAATGATCTGATCAGCTTTTTCAGTCATGCCATTGCCACGCTGCGGGTAACCACAGCACAAGGCGCCAGGCGGCAAGACGGTTTGAACCCCCGCATGCCAGAGCATTGCCTGGGTGGCCAACCCGACCTGAGAAAACAGACGTTCAGAACCACAGCCCGGAAAATAAAATACTGCTTCAGTTTCCGCAGAGGTCTGTGGATTACGAATGATCGGCACATAATCCGCATCTTCGATATCAAGCAGTTTGCGCGCAGTCTGCTTGGGCAGGCCACCTGGCATTTTTTTATTGATGAAGTGGATAACTTGCTCACGCAAAGGCGGTTTACCTAAGGTTGCGGGAGGGCGCTTGGTCTGCTTACGGGCAAACTTTGAAAGCAGGTTGTTGGCAGCACGCTGCAGCTTGTAGCCCACGCCAACCATTGCCTGGCGCGTCGCGTTAATCGTGGCGGGATCCTTGGCATTCAAAAAGAACATCGCAAAGCTCGTGCCAGGATTAAAAGACTTGCGTCCCATGCGGCGCAGGAGCGCACGCATATTCATCGAGACATCGCCAAAGTCGATATCAACCGGACAGGGGTTGTAGCATTTGTGGCAAATGGTGCAGTGGTCCGCGACGTCTTCGAATTCTTCCCAGTGCTTGAGACTGATGCCGCGCCGTGTCTGCTCTTCGTACAAAAAGGCTTCAATCAGCAAGGAGGTGGCAAGGATCTTATTCCTCGGGGAATACAGCAAGTTCGCACGGGGAACGTGCGTCGCGCAGACGGGCTTGCACTTGCCGCAGCGCAGACAATCCTTGATCGAATTACTGATCGCACCAATATCGCTTTGCTGCATGATGATGGACTCATGCCCCATCAATCCGAAGCTCGGCGTCCA